>JAOZVT010000410.1 GCA_025869455.1 Prosthecobacter sp. | reverse complement strand
GACGAATTTTTTAGCAGGTAATTTGGGCAGCCAAGCGTCTGCAGAACCTCTGTGGCATGAAAATTCTGCCGAAACTGCTGATATATTGAGTAATCCGTAGGTTACGATTGATAAGATGGCAGTGGTTTGCCAATTTTTGACCTGATTGGCCTTAAAGATTTCGTAGAACCTTCGATCGAATGTATCGACATTAGAGAATGTGTGGGCATACAGTTGATTAACGAACGGCTTGCTTGCTCCCGAACAAACACCGAATCTGCTGAGAAAGTCGCTCCGTTTTTTGCGATATTTTTCTCTCTGGGAGGTCGGCATCGTCAATAAAGCGGCTTTAAGAACATGCTCATCAAAGCCGCCTGTGGTTTCCACTCCGTGGAGTTCGAGGAGCGCTTTTAACTGCTTGTGAGTCATGGTGGCGAGCTTCGATTTCTGTTCTTCAAGAGAATATTGAGCTTCCTCCACCACTTCGTGAGTTGGCGGAGCTGAGGATGATGGCGCTGTGGGAGTCGGGGGTAGTGGCGACGAGGAACTGGATGAAGGGGAAAATTGTTGATTTCCGAGTCCAAATGCGGTTTGGTTCTTATCCCAATCAGCTGGTGGTTCTTCGTTATAGATAAATTGGAAGAGCTCTGCAAGTTGCTTCTTGCTTAAGCGCGTTGACATGGCTGAGCAGGTTTCGGTGGAAAGAGATCTTGGTGCAGGCAGAGCATCGTCCATCAGGCGCTCAACGGGTTCGACGGGAGGAGTATTCACCGCGATAAAGCTTTGCAGCTTTTGGATCTGGTATTGTATCCACTCGCGTTTGCAAATTTTCCTGCAAAAGTCATGCCGACCAAGTTCTTCATCAATAAGAGGAGAGATAAGGGCATGTGTATGGTGCTTGTGAAGACCGTAATCGCAATTCGAGCACTTGAGGGCAACCCTTCTGCCTTGGGTCAAGCCACTCAAGCTCCCGGGTTTACCGCAGTCGCGGCAGAGAACAAAGTCGTCATCGACAGGTTCATCTGTGGGAAGATTTTCGGATGTAGAAGCTTCACTTGGCGGTGCCTCCGTCCTTTTTCTTTTTGCGCTGCTAACTTCTGTCGGGAAGAAGGCACTGGTCGTGATGACGGCCATGTCAGCCTCATCCCGGTACGCGGAGGCGAAAAATCGTCCAGATTTTACCAATCTGAATTGTTTTTTTTCCAACGAGTGGAATAAAAGACGCCAAAACTCCCTCTTCCTCCCTTTGTTCCAGCTGGCAGTAAAGTCATA
>JAOZVT010000409.1 GCA_025869455.1 Prosthecobacter sp. | reverse complement strand
ACTCCATCCTAAATGAAATGCTGTGCCGGGAAAAGGTATCTATGCTGAAAAATGCTTCACTTTGACAAGGACGATAATGACTACAGATTCTGCCGTTTTGTTTCAACCCTTTCAGATGGGTGCCCTGACTTTGAGAAACCGGATTGTCATGGCGCCATTGACCCGTAATCGTGCCATTCACGGTACGGATGTGCCACAGGCGCTGAATGCGGAATATTATGCCCAGCGTGCCAGCGCGGGTCTGATTATTTCAGAAGCCACCCAGATTTCGCCAACGGCCAAGGGCTATGCCTGGACGCCGGGTATGTATTCTGCAGAACAGGTGGCGGGCTGGAAACGGGTTACCGATGCGGTGCATGCCAAAGGCGGGCGTATTGTTGCCCAGTTGTGGCATGTGGGGCGCATTTCCCATCCTTCCCTGCAACCGCAGGGTGCCGCACCGGTTGCGCCTTCTGCTATTCAGCCGGTGGGCCAAAAGACCTTCGTAGAAAGCAACGAATTTGTTGATATCGGCATGCCGCGCGCGCTTGAGCTTGCTGAAATTGCAGCGATTATTGCTGATTATCGCATGGCAACCAAAAATGCCCTGGCGGCCGGATTTGATGGCATCGAGATTCACGCGGCAAACGGTTATCTTATCCAGCAGTTTCTGTGTGATGGTTCCAATCAACGCACGGATAATTATGGCGGTTCGATTGAAAATCGCATGCGTTTTGCCCTGGAAGTGGTTGACGCTGTGATGGCGGAAGCCGGGGCTGACCGAACGGGTATTCGCCTGTCGCCCGTCACTCCGTCCAATGGCGCACTCGACAGTGATCCGGCGGCGGTATTTTTTCCTCTGGTGCACGAGTTAAGCAAGCGTAAGCTGGCCTTTGTTCATGTGATTGAAGGCGCTACGGGTGGGCCACGTGACATGCAGGGCTTTGATTTTCACGCTTTGCGCAAGACGTTTTCTGGCGCGTGGATGGTGAATAACGGCTATACGAAAGAGATGGCTGTTGAGGCGGTGTCCAGCGGTTATGCGGATCTGGTTGCTTTTGGGCGTGCCTATATCGCCAATCCGGATTTGGTCGAACGTTTTCGCGCAGATGCGGCTTTGAATGAGTTTGAACGTCGGGGGCTTTATGGCGGGGGCGTTGAAGGGTATACAGATTATCCGTTTATGGGCCAAGCATAATTAAACGCAGTTTATAGCCGTCAGGCTAAGGGTTAGGGTGAAGGTGGGAGATTTTTGTTCGAGCAAGCATAAAG
>JAOZVT010000408.1 GCA_025869455.1 Prosthecobacter sp. | reverse complement strand
CCCAGCCAGACCGCTGTATCATTGGAAAGATAGCGCGTGGGAAAGTTGTCCGTGCCGTCAATGATCACGTCATAGTCGGCGGCGATTTCTCGCGCATTGGCGGCGGTGAACATCTCCGCATGTGTGCGTACTTCCAGATGTGGATTGATGTCCAAGAGCCGATCCTTCGCCGCTTTCAATTTGGGACGCCCCACATCCTTTTCGCCAAACAAGACCTGGCGTTGCAGATTAGAAATCTCCACCACATCAGGGTCCACAAGTCCCAGACTTCCCACACCCGCCGCCGCGAGGTACATGCTGATGGGCGAGCCTAATCCACCGGCACCAATGCACAGCACCTTGGCTGCTTTCAGCTTCTTCTGCCCTTCAAGACCAAACTCCGGCATAGCGAGATGCCGTGCATAGCGTTGGAGTTCCGCAGGTGAGAGTTCGGACATGGTGGGGAGGGATAGGGGAGCATCTTCCACCGCTGGTGGCAACTGAGTTGTGCAAACCAATCCTGGAGAAAAATCCCGCGTCATAGCCAGTCTGGCCTGACGCGGGAATCAAGCCTGCTAGAGCAGGGTGTCGTAGCTGCGGCCACCTTTGCCATCAAAGAAATTGATGAAGGCACGGTTCACGGTCGCAAAACCACCCTGGGTCGGGTAGTCACCGCTGAAATACCAGTCCCCGTAGTCTGGGCCGAGGGCCTTGTGCAGACCTTCGATGGATTGGAAAATCACGCGGATTTCACCCTTCCAAACGGTGAGCGGTGGGTAAACCAGCTCACTGACTTTGGCGGATATTTCCTCATCCGTGAATGGCGCATAAATCGCCTTCACCGCATTGCGCATTTGATCCTTAGGCTTCGCCAGTTCGGCTTTGCAGGCTAGGTAGGTGTCCTTCACCACATGGCGCAAGCCGCGTTCATCCAGCAGTGCGATCGCAGCCTGGAAGGCAATGAATTTGCCCAGCTCAGACATATCAATGCCGTAGCAGTCTGGATAACGGATTTGCGGTGCCGTGGAGCACACAATGATGCGGCGCGGATTCGTGCGGGAGAGAATGCGTAGCAGGCTCTTTTTCAGCGTGGTGCCACGGACAATGGAGTCATCAATGACCACCAAGTTATCATTCGGAGTAACGACACCATAAGTGATGTCATAGACGCTGGAGACCATCTGATCACGCCCGCTGTCTTGGGCGATGAAGGTCCGCATCTTGATGTCCTTATGCGCGATTTTTTCAGATCGAGGCCAATTGCGCAGCACC
>JAOZVT010000407.1 GCA_025869455.1 Prosthecobacter sp. | reverse complement strand
AGTAGATCCAATCGTTGGTCAAGAGTGAATCGAAAGAGTAGGGAAAACCCTCCGAATTGGGAACCTGGAGCGCATCATCAAATGCCCGCAGTTCTCCTCTATACAAAATCACATTGGCGCTTGAACAGATGGTACCGGACAATTCGCAGACCGTGTAAGGAAAAGTAAGGTTGTACAAGTCTTGATATCCTGTCGTGGGGAAGATGTAAGTGAAAGAGATGACACCAGTGGAGAGATTGGCTGGGTAAGTGGAGACTCCCGAGATACTACCAGCTGCTGGCGCACTGGGGAACTGAATCATCAAGGTGCCTTGGCCATTCACGGGAAGCGTCATCAGCTTGTTGGCCGAAGAGTAGAAAACGACGACCAAGTCTTGAGCTTGAGGTGGGGCAGGGAGGACGGTAGTGGCTGTAACATGAACCTTGACCAAGCCTGACGAAGCCACTGAACCGGCGTAGTCTGTGATATTGTAACTGAACAAGTTGGACAAGCCCGGAGTTGCCGAAGAGGAGCAATAGAACCACAGACCGTTGGTCAGTCGGGCTGTGGTGACCGTGAATGGCGTTGTGATGGGGGAGCCAGTGGTCTGGGCAGGCAGCGCGGGATTGACATCATAGAGAGAGCCAAGTGCAGTGTTGATATTGTAGACCTGAATGGTGAGGGATTTCAGGGCACTCTCGGGATCAGCACCTAGTTTATCCAGTGTGATCAGTACCGAACTACTTTGCGCGACATCAAAGACAGGGTAGAGAGGAGCGGAAGAGAGTGACCAACAAGCCGAAGTACTGATCGTGGCCCTGCTCCCAGTACGACCGCAGGCTCCTTCGTCAAAATTCCAGTACCCAATGAGGGTAGAGAGCGACTGCTGGCTCGCGGGGAGGTAGCGCGCAAGGTAGGCACCACTGGCGAAAACGGAAGATTGATCTGAAGACCAAATGCGAAGCTCATCGATTTCAAGCGTCGTCTCAGAAAGTGCGTAGATCGTGACAGTCGAGGGTAAGGATCCGGTCGGCGTACAGGTCACAGAGGTCCCCTGTAGGACGCCATCAAGATATAACGAAAGAGTGCTGGAGGTGAGGACAACTTCAACAAACTGGCCAGCGGCGGAGAGTGCGGCACTTGTGCGAGAACAGCCACCAGGAGCAGTCGCCACGACGTTGGAGCTGGAAAAAGTGAGGTTCACAAAGTAGCTGAAGAAGGTAGATGTGGAAGCAACTGCCCCCTTTTTGACAAACAATTCAATGGAAAGTGG
>JAOZVT010000406.1 GCA_025869455.1 Prosthecobacter sp. | reverse complement strand
GATGCGGTCACGATCTACCAGATGGAAGTGCCCTACAACACCACCATCTACAAACAGATGCGTGAAGAGGGGAAAGAAACCGCGCCCGTGGCCGACTGGCAGACCAAGCGGGACTGGGTGAGCTACGCATTTGATGAATTCGTCAAAGCTGGTTATACCGTCACCAGTGCCTACACCGTGGTGAAAGACCCTGAGCGTATCAAATTTGTCTATCGTGACGCCCTCTGGGAAGGCGCAGATCTGCTGAGCTGCGGCGTGGCCTCCTTTGGTCACCTGGGCGGCGTTCACTACCAGAACCAGGCCGAAGTAGGCCCCTACATGCAGGCCGTGGATGCCGGGCAACTGCCCATCTTCCGCGCCTATGAAACCAGCCACGAAGAGCGCTTCGTGCGTGAGTTCATCCTGAAACTGAAACTGGGACACAGTGAGTTCGCTTACTACCAGCAGAAGTTCGGCATGGATCCCCTGAAGTTCTTTGAGCCCCAATTGAACTACCTGCAGAACGAAGGTTTTGCCAAATTGACCGACAAAGACATCACGCTTTCCCGAGACGGCCTGCTGCAAGTGGACCGTCTGTTGCACGACTTCTTCTTGCCTCAGCACCGCCAGTATGCCCGCTACACTTGATGCCCCCCAGCGTTCAGACGCCACTCGTGAGGATGATCTGGCACCGCTGGTGTTCTTTTATGGCATCGGCAGTGCGAGACCTCGCGTCACCTTTGTAGAGCCGGAAGAACTTCCGGACCACGAGCGCTGGCTACTGGTGCATGACATTGACATGACCCCGCGCCTGCGGGAAGGCCACGGCTGTGACATTGACCTGGAAGTACACGCCAAGGCACGGATCGGCAATTACCTCGTTCGTGCCAGCGTGCTGAATCGCCGTAGCGATGGCAAACCCGTGGAATTTGGTGCCATCGGCATTCATCTGGACCTGCTGCCCGAAGAAGCGCAAAAGCTGGTCATCGAAGGCCGCGTCCCATTCGGCTCCATCTTGGAGCGTTATGAAGTCCCCCATAGCAGCCACCCGCGCGGCTTCTTCCGCATCGCGGTGGATGCCCGACTCGCTGAGCTCCTAGGAGCCACCAGTGGCCAGATCCTCTTTGGCCGTTGCAATGAACTCCGTCACGGCTGCGGACGCGTACTCGCAGACGTCGTCGAAGTCCTCCCCCGTGGCGTTTAAAACAAGTACTCCCGAGCTTTAGGCTCGCCCAAAATCCCGCTCCAACTCGCCCCCACCGAGCAACAGGAC
>JAOZVT010000405.1 GCA_025869455.1 Prosthecobacter sp. | reverse complement strand
CTTTACGTCCATCGCGATCACCTCGCCCAGGCAAACCTTGCCTCTCCCGAATATGCCCGTTGCGAAAACGTCATTGCGCAAGCGTTCGAGATCCGGAACAAGGAAGAGGAGGTCCTGGTTGCAGAGCTTCAACAGCAATACTTCAAAGATCAGGCCGAGCACCAGGAGTCTCCGGAATACAAGCGCGCCCGCGCCCTGGGCTTTAGCGACGTCGGCGGACTTGGCAAGCTCAAAGAGCTCGCCGAGGATTCGGAAACGGATGGCGAAGACTACCTGAAGACCCTGATGATCACGGTCGACTGGGGCTGCGGCCGACATTTCCGCGCCGTGCAGTACGTCAAACCCTATGTCATCTACACCGCCCATCCCGATGAGGGCAACTGCGCCATCTATAAAGGGGTGGCGGTGCTGGGCGGAGAAATGGTGGAGAGGGGCGACACCATCGATCAGGACGCGGTTTTTCAATACGTGGGATGGAAGAAACTGGAAGGGCCAGATGGGTTTCCCATCGACATTCGAGTGGTAAAGGTACTGAAGTAATCCGAAGGGATGTTTCTTCAGATCGCGCGTCTGTTTACAGAATGTCCTTCAAATAACCCTTGAGCGCGAGGAGCGGCTGATCGAGTTGCTCCAGCGATTGCGCCTGACTGAAATCGGCTGACAGCTTGTGCAGCTCACGCCCCAGCGGTTTCTCGACACCGCCCAACGCATTCATCGCCAACCCCAGGCACTCGTTCAGCTTGAATTGGATGGTCTGGATATCGCGACGTTTCACCAGCAACTCGAACACGTCTTTCTGGTAATCCCCCATGACCATGTCATCCCGCAGAATCGGGCTCAGGCCTTCTTCCTCATAAGCGAGTTTGAGGGAGAACAGGGCGACGGTTTCCAGTGACGTTTCCATGCAATGAATCCTTTGAGATGTCCTGTTGGTGAAACAGAGGAAGATCAAAAGATCGCAGCCTTCGGCAGCTCCTATAAAAGCAGCCACTTTCCAGCAGACGAAAAAAAAGGTCTTGTCAGGCAAGACCCTTCTTATTGGTGCCCGAGGGGCGGCCCGAAACTAACATTGGTTACTTGATTTGTATAGATTCAATTTTATGCGCATCTTTGTGCGCGTGAATTTGTCAAAACTGTTTAGAGCAGGTTTGACAGTCAGAACTCGAACGAAAGTCGCGTTCCTGCGCAAATTTCAGACCCGGCTGATTCACCGTTTATTGGCAGATCTTACGTAGCGACGCAGACTTCAAAAC
>JAOZVT010000404.1 GCA_025869455.1 Prosthecobacter sp. | reverse complement strand
GACCGCCACCTTGGTCAGTGAGGTCAAAAGCGCCGCTCCAGGAGAAGCCTTCCGTATCGCGGTGAAGCTGGAGCACCAACCGCATTGGCACACCTATGGCAAAGTCTTGCCGCCAGATATCATCGGTAAACCCACCACGCTGAAATGGACACTGCCCGAAGGCTGGACCGTCGAGGAACTGCCCTGGCCCGCCACTCACAAAGTCCCCTCCACCGATGGCGTCATGAGCGAGGGCTACGATGGCACCGTCTATCTGCCAGCCAAGATCACACCTAACGGCAAGGTTGGCGACAAAGCCGAGATCAGCGTGACCGTGAATGCACTGGTTTGCGATCCTTCCAACTGCATGCCAGCCAAACCAGCGGCCAAACTCACGCTCTCACTCACCGAAAAGTCAGAGCTAGATCCCGCCGTGACCCAGGTCTTTAGCGAGTCTGCTCCGGCTCAAAAAAAAAGCGCCGAAAATTCTTCTAAAGCGTTAACCCCAGTCAAACAAAAAAGCTTCCTTGGTTACCTCGTCTTTGCCTTCATCGGCGGCTTGATCCTCAACGTCATGCCCTGCGTCTTCCCCGTCCTTGGCATCAAGATCATGAGCGTGGTGCAGCAGGCAGGTGAGGATAAAAAGCAGGTGCTGCTGCATGGCCTAGCTTACACCTTCGGCATTCTGATCTGCTTCTGGGCGCTGGGCGGACTCGTCATTTCCTTGGGCAAAGCCTGGGGCTTCCAATTGCAGTCGCCCGGCTTTGTCTATGGCCTCTGCTCATTCTTCCTGATCTTCGGCCTGAACATGGCGGGACTCTTTGAAATAGGTGCTTCTGCCGTCGGGGTCGGCTCTGAGCTTCAGGCCAAGCATGGCCTCAGCGGCTCTTTTTTCTCCGGGCTGCTGGCCACGGTGGTTGCCACTCCATGTTCGGCCCCGTTTCTTGGTTCAGCTCTTGGTTATACCGTCACCCTACCCGCCGCCCAGGCGATGCTCATGTTCACCATGATCGGCATCGGTTTGGCCAGTCCTTTCTTGGTCTTGTCCTTAGCCCCAAAACTGGTTGGCATGTTACCTCGGCCCGGAGCTTGGATGGAAAGCTTTAAACAAGGCATGGCCTTTTTACTCTTCGGCACCGTGGCTTTCCTCGCCTGGGTGCTCACAGGCATGGTCGAAGGTCAGCCCATGCTCTTCACCCTGTTAAGCCTCGTCATCATCGCCCTCGGTTGCTGGATCTACGGTCGTTGGTCCCTACCTCATAAGCCAACGAGAAC
>JAOZVT010000403.1 GCA_025869455.1 Prosthecobacter sp. | reverse complement strand
GTTTTGCTTGAAGTGCTCGATAAAAAACGGTTCACCTGTCTGTACCGTGTGTAATAACCCACCCCAGGTTTGCCAATGCCATTGACTTCCGCACATCATAATCAAGCCACGAAGCGAATTAAGAGTATCGGAACGCATGGTTGCAGCAAGTGCAGTCAGCTTGAAAAGCCTATCAGGAAGCTCACAAAAAATACCGGCACTTGCCAGCGCTCGCATCAGACGATACAGCGCACTTTCATTTACTGACAAGACTGAAGCCAGAGAGGCTATTGAGAGCGGGCCATCAACAAGCTCATCCGCAATAGCAAGCTTTGCTGCAACATAAACAGCAGATGAGAGCGTATATCCGGAAAGGTAATCGTGCATTGCCTCAAAATCTGCCAGAGTCGGTTGCTCCGTGACATGTATATTTTCAAGTGTGCTGTTCATATGGCATTCTCTCCGGGTTGCATGCGATTGATAAATACCAGCCCTCAAGCTGTTTCCGTCACCAGTTTTGCTGGCACATCACTATCAGGGCTACCGGTCAAACGCTTCAGAAGAACCATTGTCATGACAATACCTGCAGCAAAGCCCAACTGAAATCCGACAGGCATACCAATTGGTCCCAAGTGAAAATAAAACATGGCCAGGTAAGAAACAGGCACGGCAATTACCCAGCAGGAAACAAAAGATGCAAGCATCGCAAGGTGCGAACGTCTCAATCCGGTCAAACTGGAGCCCAGCATATTACGAACGCAATCCAGCAATTGTGTGACAGCGAACATAGACAATAATACCTTGGCTGTGCTTATTACATTCGCATCTGAAGCCAACGTACGATTATCAATATACAGCGATATAATCCAGTCACTGCAAGTCAAATAAAATACAGCGATAACCGTTGCAATCAGCACCACAAGTGTCATCCCATGTTTAACAATCTCTCTTACACCTTCGAGATCGTTTTGTCCCATTTTTTTGCTGATTAGAATTGAAGCACCTTGCGACATGCTAAAGGGGATAATTCCCGCTAAAATTCCGCTCTGAATAACCATTTGCTGAGCAGCCAGTGCATCCACACTCAAGAGCCCCATCAACATGGCCGCCAGTGCATAGGCACATAATTCAATAGCGAATTGAGCACTGATAGGTCCACCCAGGGTAAAGATGCTTTTTATGATGGCAAGGTCCAGTTTTGATTGCTTGAAAAGCGCATATTGCCGGAAAGCAGGATTCGATAGTACGTAGGCGAGCATGATAACAAAGACCAGCC
>JAOZVT010000402.1 GCA_025869455.1 Prosthecobacter sp. | reverse complement strand
GGCTCACCTGCATTGGGCATATGGGGATTTGGAGCGTTTAGGGGTCTATTATCTTTGTCTTTTGGTCCGACAGCTCGACTTAAGGCCAAAGAAAGATCATCTTTATTAAGTTGATTTCTTTTTGTTTTCGAAAGTTTTAGAACCGCAAAGTCAACGGCTTTAATCCATATCTCATTTGTTTCTTGGGCGCGGGCTTCGTTAAACGAATTAAGCAGAGACAATACAACATCCTTTTCTCCCGTACCGTAATGGGGCGAATGTTGGTTTTCTGCTACTAGCAAGACTGCCGGCGCTACGTTTGAATTTTCCTCAGCAGCTATTTCGATAGCGCGGAGAATAACAGCGCGATATACCTGTACGGATTTTGCTCCGACGCGATTTACGATAGTTTGCCATTGTTCAAGAACCGACTCACTTACCAACCCGTAGGCTGGGTCTTCTCCCGGCACTTTTGCATCCAGTCCGACCATGGCTAACCGGTAGGTTAGTAATGGAGTTTTTTTAATTTTCGAAGAAAGGGATTGAGAGGCTTGTTCAAGTAACGTCAATTTTTCGTCATCTTCGCCTATTGGCAACAAGCCAGCAGCTAGAAACTTATTAAGAATAGTCTGCATATGATTTCCCTTACGTTAGAATAGCGTAGTTACTTCCACGTTCCTGATCGCACCACTTTAATCCTCTAAGCGGAAGCATATTGAGGCATTTTGGCCCTAATTCCATTCCCTGCAAGCTTTTATCACAGCAGACAAGCCAGGATGCCCCAAACCCCAGCACGACCTTTCTCTCTCTTTTCCTTCCCTCTACCAACTTGGCGGCGACAGCGAGCGCCTCCCCAGTTTCCCCGAGAGGCGCGAGCCGAGCCGCGACGAATCATCCGGGGCCAGCCGGAGGCTGTGACAGGTGCCGTATCCTGGCGCAACTCCGGCGCGGGGCGGAAGGAGGGCGTTGCGGGAGTGTGATGGTCTAGAAAAACTGAGTCGCGGGGAGAGTTAGTCTGGGTATAACCAAAAAAGGAGACCAGACGAATGAAAGGCAAACGATACAGCACCGAGGACAAGATCCAGATATTGAGGGAGGCCGACAGCGGCAAAGGGATAGGAGAGACCTGCCGGGAGCATAACATCTCGGAGGTGAGTTTTCATCGGTGGAAGAGGCAGTTCGGGCAGATGGAAGTCAACGAGGCCAAGCGGATGAAGGAGCTGGAGCGGGAGAACACCGAGCTCAAGAAGATGTTGGCCGAGGAGATGCTCAAGAA
>JAOZVT010000401.1 GCA_025869455.1 Prosthecobacter sp. | reverse complement strand
CTAGTCGCCAGCACGGACGTCTGTTTAAAACACTATCAAGAAAAGGGCCGGCTCTAACCGGCTCTTTTTTTATGCTCTGGCACGGGATTTTCTGATCCAGGAATTGACGGACAGCAGGTCAGTCACCATCTGTTTGCCGAACCAAATTTCCTCGACCAAGGCACCGCACGCCCATAAGCCTAACCAATGAAACTTTTACCTCAACCTCTTTCAACCAACAGCCAGTTGCGGTCACTGTGCCAAATGTATTCACTATCATGGCTTTTCATCTTGGTGCTAGGGCTGCAGATACTTTCCATAAACCCACTTGCAGCTCAGGCCTCCGGGATGGACGGGCGGAAGGAGTTCGATCAAGACTTTGACAGAATGATTAATGCCATGGGGGTCTTTATCTTCCGGATCTCCATCCTCGGAGGAGATACCTCCCCTCTCTCTCGGGAAGAACGCTGGAAAAGGACTTTCAGAGATCTGGATAGAATCAATGAACAGCCGGAAGGCACTTGCGAAAAAGTCCTGCCACGGCTGGCCCAGCGCATCCTTGAGAATACTGAGGACTTTTCGCACATGGCTATAGCCAGCGCCCATCTGATCAACCAGTCCATCGCCGGAGCCGAAGACATCGCGCTCGTCACCGCCAAGACCGCTTCAAACAAAGATCTGAAGGATGATTGTCTAAGAATCGCAGTCGCCTGTGCTGTCGAACGAGGCGACATCAAAACAGCTCTGAAGAGGTTAAAAAGCCTCACCGAAAACGCACCGCTGGAAAGCGACCTGGATAACTGGGCCGCACTGCAAACGCTTACCATCATGCTGCATAAGATCAGCGGCAATCCTTCAGGGATGATTGAGACCCTGAGAAAGATCGTCGCTGAGTTTCAACAACAACTTGGAGATGATCACGGGCGGACGCTCCGCTGGCACAACATGCTGGCCAATGCACTTTATGAGGAAGGAAAAATGGAGGACGCAGAAAAGGAGTTTAGCACGCTGCTGAAAAAGCTAGAGACCAGGTATGGCCAAGACGCGAAAGAAACTCTGGTCATTGCCAAGAGCCTGAGACTTTGCCAGACAGCACCCAAGAATAGCACCTCACCTTCCTCCCCAGCCACAGCAACTCAGGAAGAGCTCAATGAACTGAACCGTCAGGAACAGGCGGGTATCGACTACTTTCAGGCAGGTCAATTCATCGAGGCCGCGCGGGCATTTCGAGTGGTGGTGGCGGCCAAGATCCGCCTTGGAGGAGGCGAGAGTCTCGGG
>JAOZVT010000400.1 GCA_025869455.1 Prosthecobacter sp. | reverse complement strand
CGTGCTCCTCCCAGCCTTTGGGACTGGCTTCGATCAGCACCACCGTCCCCGTCTTTTCTTCCAGCAAATAGAGCATTCCATCCGCACAATGGAGTGCACCTTTGCCCAGCGCTTTCTTCTCCGTCCACTTCACTTCTCCTGTTTTGAAATCCAGGCAACTCCAGCCCGACTTTTCAGCATAACCATAAAGATAACCATCCACCAGCACCATGCCGCCATGGTGATTCACCATGTCTTTGTTATCGTAGAGATGCTCTAGGACATTGTCAGCGCCCACCTTAAAAGACATGCATCCCACGCCGTAGCCGGCAGCTACGAGCACTTGACCATCTTGGAAAATAGGCGTGGGGATCACTGCCGTTTTCCCGGGGAAATCTGATTTCCAAAGCAGCTTACCATCAGCAGCATTCACCCCAGCCACACTCTGCATTGTCAGTTGGATGAGTTGACGACCACCGTTGAGATTCACTGGAACAATGGAGGAATATTGAGCAGGGTCAGTCCATTCTTCCGACTGCCATTTTTTCTCGCCCGTGGCTTTATCAAAAGCAGCCAGAGTACCTTGGGGACCTCCAGGAGTCACGATGACCAACTCTCCCTCTGCAAGCGGGCTCTCACAATAACCCCACCCTGGAATTTTACCGCCCAGGCTCTCCATCGTGACACGCCAAAGCTCCTTCCCATCAGCGGTGCTCAAACAAACCAAGGTACCTTTTCCCGCCATCGCATAGACCTTGTCTCCATCCACCGTCGGCGTGCTTCGTGGGCCGTCGCCCCAGCCATTGGTCAGCAAGGCACCCGCTTCCGCTGACCACTTTTCTTTCCCGCTCGCCGCATCTATGGCAATGACATACTCCACAGCATCCCGTGCCCCCATCGTGTAAACCGTTCCACCGACAATTGAGTAACCTGAGTACCCAAGTCCAGCATCCTGATTCATCCAGACTTGAGTAGGCCCATGAGCTGGCCACTTTTTCAGCAAGCCTGTTTCCGTAGAAACATCCCGACGATCTGCACCACGGAAAGTCGGCCAATCCGCCGCCTGGGTGATGAGACTGGAAAGAAAGAAGGCTGACAGGGTAAGAGATTTCATGGAGAGGGATACAACGATCAAAGACTTAAGATGCTGTTATTGAGCCGGATGCAGGGAAGAAAGGCGAGGAAAATATCATTCATGGAGCAGGGACTCTGAATCCTCCATGAACGAATACAGGATAAACCAAGCATAAAACCTTCCAGCCTCATCCCTCTTTCCAGA
>JAOZVT010000399.1 GCA_025869455.1 Prosthecobacter sp. | reverse complement strand
ATAGAAAAAGCCTTGCAGTTGGCTTGACCTGGCAGCATCCATCGCGCACTCTTAATGACGATGAGGTGAATACCACGACACAAAATATCCTCACCTCGCTCGAACAAAGGTTGAACGCCACGTTAAGGAAGTGACGTATGGGGGCTTTGACGAAAGCTGAGATGGCGGAACGTCTGTATGAAGAGCTGGGCCTGAACAAGCGGGAAGCCAAGGAATTGGTCGAACTGTTTTTCGAGGAGATCAGGCACGCTCTTGAAGACAACGAGCAGGTCAAATTGTCCGGTTTCGGCAATTTCGACCTTCGGGACAAACGCCAGCGGCCTGGCCGCAACCCGAAAACGGGGGAAGAAATCCCGATCACGGCTCGCCGTGTGGTCACCTTTCGTCCAGGGCAGAAGTTGAAGGCCCGAGTTGAGGCTTATGCTGGAACCAAGTCATAACGACGAACTACCCGTCATCCCGGGCAAACGCTACTTCACCATTGGTGAAGTCAGCGAGCTGTGTGCCGTAAAGCCACACGTGCTGCGCTATTGGGAGCAGGAGTTTCCTCAACTCAACCCCGTCAAACGCCGCGGAAACCGCCGGTATTATCAGCGCCAGGACGTGCTGATGATCCGGCAGATCCGCGCGCTCCTTTACGATCAGGGATTCACCATTGGCGGCGCACGCTTGCGTTTGTCCGGTGATGAAGCCAAAGACGACACCACCCAATACAAGCAGATGATTCGGCAGATGATTGCTGAGTTGGAAGACGTGTTGGTGGTCCTCAAGAAATAAAAAGCAGCGTTTGAATACTTCCAGTTTTCAAACGCTTGCGATATATTCTTGAGCGTTCTTCGAGAAGAGGAACGATTGCAAAACCAGTCGGGGCGTAGCGCAGTCCGGTAGCGCACTAGCATGGGGTGCTAGGGGTCGAGTGTTCGAATCACTCCGTCCCGACCATATTATTCAATGACTTAGCCCAATCTTCTCAGGTTGGGCTTTTTCATTGGTGGGGAGTTTTTCGGGACTTCATCCAGTTTTCCTCTTCAAGTGTAAGGAGGCGTCGGATTTGGCACCGCCTTGCACGATGATTGGCACTCCCGATTATCCAATCACTACGCATTTTTGCACTTTGTTTGGCACAGCGAAATGTAGGTGTCAGGTTGATTGACCTAATACCTCCTCACTGGCGTGGTGGCGGCGATTGAATGGTTGGATTGTAGAAACTAGTGTAGTGCGCAGGTGCAGAAAACGACGCTGCCATCGATCCTAGGGTAT
>JAOZVT010000398.1 GCA_025869455.1 Prosthecobacter sp. | reverse complement strand
AGCCAAACACACTATTGGAGTAAAGATATTGTCCAGACTCGCTGAATTTCGTGCAGCTGAAAAGGCCCTTCAGGAACAGCTCAAGCAGCTGGAATCGCTGAAGAACGATGCCGGGCTCAAGAAAGAAATCGAATTCGAAGAAAAGCTCCAGGGGCTGATGAAAACCTATGGCAAAGGCCTGAAAGACATCATCGCCATCCTCGATCCGAATCCGGCAAAATCCGGTCTGCAAGTGTCTGCGGCCCCTAAAACCCGCCGCGCTCGTGTGGTCAAGGTTTATCAGAACCCGCACACTGGTGAACTGATCGAAACCAAAGGTGGCAACCACCGTGGCCTGAAAGCCTGGAAGGAACAATACGGTGCAGCTACCGTTGATTCCTGGTTGCGCGGTTCATCGCGCTTCAACAAAAAGCCCCGCATCGTGCGGGGCTTTTTTATTGACAATATCTAACAAATGAAATGAATTTCATCGAGCAAGTTGTGATTTTCGTGTAACACCCGTGAGCCAGAACGCAAAAAAATTTGCTGCGCAATGTTGCTACCGAGACTGGCGTACAAACTTTGTGCTTAATCCGTTCGGGTATCTAATCGAGCCCGCCACTAGAACAGACGCTTAAAGTTTCAAGCTGTTTCGCACCGCGACTATTTCGTCTGCGCTGTCCTTATAAACCTGCGCCTGCCCCGCGTAGGAAAGAACATAAGCCTTATCAGCATCGAGCGCCGCCACCAGCGTTTGCGACAACACATGCCGACCGTTTTCGGTGACCGTGCAAGTCGTTTCCAGCGCCGATAAAGAGCCAAGCATCGCGGCGTGCACCTTGTTGCAGACACTTTGGTAGCCGCTTTGGAAAAAGTCCTTTTGAATCGACTTGCGCATCTCCAGCAATACCCCCTGCAGATTCACCTGATGCCCCGCTTCCACCTGCGTCATGGTCAACTCCATCACCATCACCTGATTGCCATCGGCATCATTTTTCACCGCCCGCTGACGAGAAACCTGAGGGGCGCTGTCCGGTAGCGCTTCGACTTCCCAGCCTGCTGGCCAGGTGACACTCGGCTCGTCCGCCAACGCGCAAACCGCCGGCAGCGAGAACACAAAAAAAACAAACAGGGTTTTGAACAGTCGGATCATTGCCGGGCGCACTCGCAGATTGAGCGGCAAAGTCTGAGCCCCGCCCGCGCGCAGGGCAAGCCTGCCCTTTCATTTGGCGATGCCGCAAGGCATGCGTATCATTGCGCCCATCACTCGCCCATAGTTAT
>JAOZVT010000397.1 GCA_025869455.1 Prosthecobacter sp. | reverse complement strand
ACTCTCGAGAATAGTATGACTTATATTTCGGATTGTAGATTCCAAAACAACAAAGCGACTCAATCGGGAGGAGTAATCGCAATTTTAAGCGGAGTTTTGACGGTTGAATTGTCTCAATTCGATCAAAACCAAGCAACGAATTTTGGAGGAGATGTTTTTATGAACGGAACAGCGCAAGTAACGATTGGCCAAAGCACATTCACCAAAGGTCAGGCCAACAACGGTGGATCGATTTACTGTGAATCAGGATCTTTGATGATTGACAGCACGGCGTTTAGCAGTACTGCGGCGAACAACGACGGCGGTATCTATGTGGCCGATGGGACGTTTCATTTCACGAACAGCAATTACAGCGCGAGTAATGCGGCTGGGAATGGAGGTGCTATCTACACGGCCACGGCAGCAGCTGTGGTACAGATCACGAATGGCGTGTTCAACAACAATCTGGCGAACCTTGGAGGTGCGGTGTATGTTGGAGCTGGTGATGTGTCTTCTAGCTTTAGCAAATATGAACAGAATGAAGGCAAGACCCAAGGAGGAGCAATTTATCTCGCGACGGCAACATCATTTTCATCTGTTACCGACCGCTTCTTAACAAACAAGGCGCCCGCAGGTGGAGCCATCTATGATTCCGACGTGCCCAAAGTCACAGTGTCTTCATCTTCCTTTCAATTCAATAGTGCCACCTCGACCGATGGAGGTGCTATATATTTCAGGATTGGTACCCATCGCTTGAGCAACATTGTCTCGCAAACGAATCAAGCTGCACGGGACGGAGGTTTGATTTATATCAATACCGGAGTGAACGTGACGATTGACAGCACGTCCAATTTGGTGGGGGATATAGCCGCTGCCGATGGAGGCTGTATCTATGTTTCACAAGGTGAGGTCCATTTATCAGCCACGGTGATTGATCAAGCACAAGCGGGCGGAAATGGAGGCGCGTTGTACTTGGGTGCCTCGACCTCGACAGGAACATCAACGAGCACGACGTTCTCCAACAACGTTGCCAATGGCAACGGAGGTGGTGTGTACGTGACAACTGGCAATACTTTTAACAGTGGCGCCAACACTATGTACACCAAGAACAGAGCATCACAGGATGGAGGTGATATATACGCCGAAACAGCGACCACCGTGACACTGCAGAACAATGTGGTCAGCCAAAGTCAAGCGAACAACAATGGAGCGTCTATTTATTTCTCATCAGGATCTTTGATGATTGACAGCACGGCGTTTAGCAGTACTGCGGCGAACAAC
>JAOZVT010000396.1 GCA_025869455.1 Prosthecobacter sp. | reverse complement strand
GTCTTTCGCGAAGCTCATGCAACATGTTTTGCAGGGCAGGTAGTGCGTGGCTATACTGTTCTCTGCTGATTTGCGCATGGTTGTCGGTGTTTGCAAGGAGCATGGGCCATAGAAACTCGTTATTCAGGGATATACAGGCCCCGGTGAATGCCTGCAGCTCCTGGTTTTGTGATGTTTCAGCTGCAATATAACGAATTACATTCGTGGCCTGGCGCCGGAGTTCTGTATAATCGGTCTGCAAATTCTGTATGGCGGTGTTGTGTAACAAGCGCCAGTTTTGCGGAGTATCGGAGGTTGATATTTGATAGTATATTCTTGACCTGCGTGAACGCTTGGGGCATTTCTCAACAAGCACATCCGTTTTCAGGGCCAGTAGTGCATCGGTTAAGCCATTGAGTGCGTCCCTGCTGTCATGATGAATGCTGCAGAGAGTCGTTAATTGCTGGATGATATTATGGTGAATAGACCATAATTTTTCTGCACGGTCATGTGACAAAAATGTGCCTTCCCATAAAATCGTACCCAGGGTTGTTGCAGCTTCAGCAAGATGTTGTTCATTCGCTGGTGTTTTCAAAGCAGACCTGAGCGCTCTTAAGCCTGCTTTAAGCCGGGCATAGTGTAAAATATGCAGCTCCTCAGCAATCGGTTTGGTGATGAGCTGTGTTCCATACCATGGCAGGATGTTTTGTTGCCCACCTTCAGGAGAAGCGTTTGAGCGCAGGATATGTTGTTTAACCTGCTCCCACCACATCTCATCAAGAGAACTGGTTTCTTGTTGGGAAAGCAGATTTGACAACCTGGCTTCCAAATGGCCGTATTTTCTCTTCGAACCATACTGATCTAATTTGACAACATGCCTTTTCAGGGCCGTGCGTAAAGCATGGGTGGAATATGCCTCTGATACATGAGAGCTTACGGCGGATGTCAAGGGTGGATAATTGATATACCTAGTCATCTTTAAGGCTATAGAAGAAGGGCTGCCTGTATTGTCACCTGGTTGTAGTTGGTTTTCTGCCAATGTTTTCCATGTTTGCCAAAACAAACGCAGAGAGCGAATTGATGCCGATAGCGCGCTGCGTGAAGACAAGCGCTCAAAGGCGGTATCGACAGCCTGGATGAGGTCTGCTATAGCGTCATCGGTCAAGTCAGGAGTTTGCTGGTCAGTATGAGTGTGTGCAGACAAGTTAAATGCCTGATTTAACGCCATTGATGTATGATGCAACTCCAACAGGCAGTGCAGTCGTGTAAAGTTTTTTTTATC
>JAOZVT010000395.1 GCA_025869455.1 Prosthecobacter sp. | reverse complement strand
GTTTGCCTGACCGTTCCAAGAACTTACCGCAGTAAAAATGGCATCCAACGGCAGATGGATCTGCGGATGACACGCTGTGTCATGGCAGAGCGGGAGCTGATTGTGGTCTCATGTCGTGACGTTACCGAACAAAAGCAGCTAGAAAACCGATTGCGCCAGAGTGAGCGAAACCTTGCTGAAGGCCAACGACTCACCAAGACCGGAAGCTGGATATTGGACTTTGAAACGGGAAACACGGATTGGTCCGTGGAAACCTGCCGTATTTTCGGATTTCCAGACCCACCGCCATCTCCTCATTACAACGAATTTCGAGCAAGAGTGAGCGCGGAAGATCGTGATGCAGTTGACCGAGGGTTGAGGGAAAGCTTTGAAACAGGTGAACCGCGACCTCTCAAGTATGTTTTTGTTTTGCCCGATGGTGTCCGTAAAAACATCGAAACCATTTCACAGCCAGTCAGGGATGAAACGGGCAAACTAAAATTGATGGGCACGGTGATGGATGTCACCGAGCGTGTGAATGCAGAGGAAGCTCTGCGAATGGGAGAGGACCACCTCAGACTTGTTATTGATACGATTCCTGGGTTGGTCTGGAGCAGCCAGCCTGATGGGAACATCGAATATCTAAACAAACGCTGGATTGATTACACGGGCCTAACGCTTGAGGAAGCAGGAGGATGGGGATGGCTGGTTGCCATTCATCCCGAGGATCGTCAACCTCTCCAGGAATATTGGAAATCCATTTTAACCGCAGGAGTTGCAGGAGAATTTGAAGCACGTCTTCGAGGACATGATGGAACCTTTCTCTGGTTCTTGTTCCGAGGAGTACCTCTGTATGATGCGTCTGGCAACTTGGTCAAGTGGTACGGGACGAATACCGACATTGATGACCGGAAGCGCACACAAGCCTTGCTAGCAGGTGAAAATCGGATTTTAGAAATGATCGCCAGCGGCTTGCTATTGACACCAATTTTGGAAGCCTTGTGCAAATTTGGAGAGGATAGCTGTGCAGACACTTTCGTTTCCATTCTTCTTGTTAGCCCAGATGGAACCAAGCTCAAACATGGCGCGGCTCCAAGCCTCCCTCAAAGTTATACTCAAGCCATTGATGGCGGCTTGATCGGCCCGTCTGCCGCTTCCTGTGGAACCGCAGCCTATCGAAAAGAAAAAGTCATCGTATCAGACATCGCCACGGATCCCCTATGGGCGGACTATCGGGAGTTAGCTTTGGCTCATGAACTGCACGCCTGTTGGTCCATGCCAATTTTGTCTTCCGAAAGAAAGGTTTTGGGGACATTTGCCATCTACTGGCCTGTTCCGTGCAGCCCATCGGCCCAGCATCAAATCATTATCGAACAAATCACGCATTTGGCGGCAGTGGCGCTTGAACGAGACTGTGCAGAAAATGCCCTCAGACGAAGTGAAGCGTATTTATCAGAAGCTCAAAGGCTGACTCAAATGGGCAGCTTCAGTTGGGAAGTCGCCAGTGGAAAGCTAGAATGGTCGGAAGAAATGTATCGAATCTTTGGCTATGATAAGTCCATCCAACCGACACTGGAACATGCCCTGAGCCGAGTCCATCCTGAGGATGCGTTGCTTACAGGAAGGACGATTGAGGCGCTATCTCGCGAAGGCCAAGATATGGACTTTGAGCATCGCTTGCTGATGAATGATGGGAGCATCAAACACATCCATGTGGTCGCTCGTGCCGCAGGCTATCAAACGGAAAACTTTCATTATGTCGGGGGACTCATCGACATTACAGACTGGAACCAGACAACCAAAAAACTTCAAGCCTCAGAGCATTTAGCCCTGGGTCAGTTAAATGCATTGAAAAAAACTTTGGATGCTTTGTCCAAAGAATCCGATCCGAATAAATTTCTAGAGCACGTCTTATGCACCATCATCGAAGAACTGGCCGCACACAGCATCAGCGTCTGGGAGATGAATCCAGCCCTGGGCCATACGGAATTGGTGGCCAATTATGAGGATGCACAGCTACATCTTCCCATCAAGAGTCCTCATTCGACTCAAAAGACTCCCTCCCCACCAAATGACCATCCCATCTGGACTGAGTTTTTTCGAGACGGCAAACACTGTGTTGTGGGAATGCTGGATGAAGATCCCCCAAAAATTCGCTTCGAAGACGGACTAGATACAACCTGCCATGACTGGTATGGAGACTTGGTTTCAGATCCACTTACTGCGGCCACGATCAAGCGGCTCAAAGAGCTCGGTATCGTTACAACGCTTTGTGTACCGTTAATGCTCGCAGGGAAGGTGACAGGTCTGCTAAGCATTCGTTTCCAACAAAAGCGGACTTTCCGGAGTGAAGAGATAGAATTAACTCGGGCTCTCACTCATCAGGCCATGTTAGCCGTCCAATGGATGCGCCTTTCTCAGCAGAGCCGACAAGCAGCCGTAATGGCTGAACGCAACCGCATGGCTCGTGACATTCACGATACACTCGCTCAAGGTTTCACGGGGGTCATTGTGCAACTGGAAGCGGCTGAAGATGCGATCTCTCAAGGCCAGTCGAAGAATCTAGATCACCACATCCAATCTGCCCGTGAACTGGCCAGGAATAGTCTCAAAGAAGCGCGACTGTCGGTGCAGGCGCTGCGCCCATCAGCCCTAGAAGATCGCAACTTAGCCGAAGCCCTTGAATTGCTGAGTGAAAAGATGACTTTCGGTAGCCCTCTCGTGGCAAGCTTCATTCTAAAAGGTAAACCCGAGCCACTACCGGTGGAATGGGAGGAAAATCTGCTGCGCATTGGACAGGAGGCACTGACCAATGCCCTGCGCCACGCCCAGGCAAAAAAGTTTGTTACCCGCCTAACATTTGGATCCGATCATATTTCTCTGGAGCTATGGGACGATGGACGTGGTTTTGATCCCACAAGCAAAAGCGACGGCTTTGGTTTGTTAGGCATTCGTGAACGCGCAGAAGGCATGGGCGGACAGTTAGTCTTGAACAGCTCCATCGGCAGTGGAACTGTGATTTTGATCATCCTCCCCATTGGCTCAACCTCATCATCGTTATGAATACTATCCGAGTTCTTGTCGCCGATGATCATGTCACCGTTCTGGAAGGCTTGATGGCGATTATTGGCAGGCAGCCCGACATGAAAGTGGTCGCGGGTGCAGCGAATGGACAGGAAGCCGTCGCTTTGTGGAAAACGCACCGCCCTGATGTCACCCTCATGGATATGCGCATGCCCAAATTGGATGGAATCCGTGCGATCGAAGAAATATGCCGACAGGATAATACGGCACGCATCATCATCCTAACCACATTTGATTCAGACACCGACATTTCCAAAGCCATCAAAGCCGGTGCACGTGGCTACCTATTAAAAGATGCCCCGCGTGAAGAACTGCTAGCCAGCATCCGCCGAGTGCATTCTGGAGAAACATCTCTGGCACCTGCGCTTGTGACCAAACTGGCGGCGGGTTTATCCAGCGCATCTTTAACATCTCGTGAGTTAGAAGTGCTGTCGCTTCTCGCTCGAGGAAAGAGCAATAAGGAAATTGGAGGAAGCCTTTTCATCAGTGAAACCACAGTCAAGTCTCATCTGCGAAACATCTTCACCAAACTCAATGTCATCAGCCGAACAGAGGCCATTGCCTCGGCAAGCCAACGCGGCTTAATCAAGATTTAAACACTCTCATTGGATCCATCGTGAATCTCTGAAATGCCTTTTCAAAATCTATTTCAGACTTCACCCTACTTCAAAAGGAGTAGATCGACCTCATCCATCTGAGTCATTTAAAATTCACCCACCTGGTCAATTGCGGCGGAGTGGACAACTGGACATGATGGTGTCGCAGTTTGAGTTTGGTCTAAAGGTAAAATATTTGAGCGGAGACCTGAGCAACAGGTGCGCTCAAATTCAATGAGCTAACAAAATATTGGTTAAAATCCTATGAGCACGATCACCACAAAAGACGGAACCCAAATTTATTACAAAGACTGGGGTTCTGGGAAGCCTGTTGTTTTTAGCCACGGCTGGCCTTTGAGTTCAGATGCCTGGGAGTCGCAGATGCTTTTTCTAGCCTCCCACGGCTATCGTTGCATCGCCCATGATCGCCGTGGGCATGGCCGATCCAGCCAACCCTGGGACGGCAATGAAATGGATACTTACGCGGACGACTTGGCTGAGTTGCTAAATAGCCTAGACATCAAGGACGCCACTTTGATTGGACACTCAACAGGCGGTGGTGAAGTAGCTCGTTACATTGGCCGCCATGGCACCGCTCGGGTGGCTAAGGCTGTTCTCGTTGGCGCTGTCCCCCCGATCATGGTCAAGACAGAAGCCAATCCCGGAGGACTGCCTTTGGAGTTTTTTGATGGCATCCGCGCAGCCTCTCTGGCTGACCGTTCCCAACTCTACAAGGATCTTGCCAGTGGTCCCTTCTTTGGGTTCAATCGTCCTGGAGCCAAAGTTTCCCAGGGCATGATTGATTCCTTCTGGTTACAAGGCGTGATGGCCGGAGCCAAAAACACCTACGATTGTATCAAGGCCTTCTCCGAAACTGACTTCACCGAAGATCTGAAAAAGTTTGATGTGCCGACCCTCATTGTTCATGGCGATGATGACCAAATCGTGCCCATTGCGGACGCGGCCTTACTTTCGGTCAAACTGGTTCCAAACGCGATTTTAAAAATCTATCCAGGCGGCTCTCACAGCCTGGGAGATACCAGCAAGGATCAGCTTAATGAAGATCTGCTAGCGTTCCTACAATCCTAAACTGAATCATCCATCCACGCGAAAGGAAAAGCATCATGCTCGGCCTAACCAATCTTGGTATCATTCATACAGCAATCAGTTTGGTCGCGTTATTTTCAGGGCTAATATCTCTGATTCGCTACCAGAATATCTCATCCAGAAACCAAACCGGGAAGCTGTATATCTTCACCACCGTGCTCACCTGTCTTACAGGATTCGGCATCTACCAGCATGGTGGTTTTGGTGCTCCGCATGTGCTCGGTATCATCACACTCGTGGTGTTGGGCATTGCCGCAGGAGCGGAAAGGTTAAGCTGGTTTGGCTCAGCCGCGAGATATGTGGCAGTGATCAGTTACTCGGCCACGTTTCTATTTCACTGGATTCCCACCATTACAGAAACCTCCACACGTTTGCCGATTGGAGCCCCTTTGATCACAAATCGGGATGGGCCGGAGTTGCAGACCGCCTCCGGGATACTGTTTCTCCTCTTTATCATTGGAGCCACCCTTCAGTCCCTTAAGCTGCGCGCACAAACGAAGGCAGCCTAACATAACCTCTGTGTCTCGTAAGGGACCTTAAACCAAATCGACCATCATAAACCACTATGAGCCACTATCACAAACTTTACACCCCCGAAGACACCGCTGTGGTCTTCATTGACCATCAACCGCAAATGACCTTTGGGGTCGCCAACATCGAACGCGCCAGCCTCATTAACAATGTCACCCTTCTGGCTAAAGTAGCAAAAGAATACGGTATCCCCGCAGTGTTGACTGCTGTCGAAACAGAAAGCTTTTCTGGCTACATCTGGCCTCAATTGCTGGATGTCTTTCCTGGCCAAGCAATCGTTGAACGCACAAGCATGAACTCCTGGGACGATGCGGGCTTCCGCAAAGCCATCGAAGCCACAGGTAAAAAGAACATCCTCATGACCGGACTCTGGACGGAGGTCTGCGTGACTTGGCCTACCATCGAGATGATTGGTGCAGGTTACAATATCTACGTCGTCGAAGACTGCTGTGGAGCCACATCGCCAGCAGCTCATGAGGCCGCTTTGAGCCGCATGGTTCAAGCGGGAGCTACCCGAGTCACCACCATCCCTGCCCTACTGGAGTGGCAGCGTGATTGGAAAGACCATACTCACTACGATGCACTGATGGGCATTCTGAAGCAACACGCCGGAGCCTATGGTGTCGGTGTGGAGTATGCCTACACTATGGTTCACAAGGCAGCACAATCCGCCAAGTCTCCGCAGATTGTGACTCCGAGTGCTCATTGATCGGGCCTCTACAACCTGCGAGGGATCACCTTCCCTCGCAGGTTCCAGCGGCAGGCCGCATCCGCTTATGACATCTAGAAACAGCATCCGATGAGGTCTTTCACACACCCAATTTCCAAACATGAATGATCTCGTCATTTGGCTCCTCGGCAAACAGCCATCGTCATTCACAAGTCAATTGACGATGGATGCTCTGCATGTGCTTACTGGCGCTTTATTGGCATGGTTTCATGGCTGGCATAAACTGAAGGACGGCCTAGCCTGGAAGTCGGGTCAAAAATCTAATTGGCCGTTTCACGATGAAGTGGCTGAGGCAGGATTCCCCTTCCCTCTTGTCAATGCCTGGATCGCAACTGCAGCTCAACTGGGAGGAGGCCTCTGCCTGATATTTGGGTTCTTAACCGGCCCAGCCGCCTTGGTATTGACAGGCACTTTGTTAGGCGCAGTTTACACCACGCTCGTTTTAAAAAAGGACAGCCAGATGGCCTTGGTCTATTTGCTTCTTGTTCTTGCCGTGTTAGGCCTGGGGCCAGGTCCATGCTCATTTGATGCCGTATTTTTCCGCTGAACCCATGAGCAACCCAGCCTCCATTGGCCTGCTGCCTGAACGCTCCACAAGTTTCATCTTGAGCGCCATTTCAGGATTTGTAGATACCGCAGGCTTCATCTTGCTGTCGGGTATTTTTACCGCGCATGTCACGGGAAATTTAGTCCTCGCAGGAGCCGCACTTGCAGGTCACCACAATGGTGGTGTTTTTGTGCGACTTTTGCTCTTTCCGGTCTTCATGTTAGCCGTAGTCGGCGCGTCTTGGTTGGCTAGACATTCAGGTGCATGCGTTGTGCGGCGCGTCTTGCTTGCAGAAGCTACGGCGATGGCGGGATTCATTGCCATCGGAGTCTGTCTGGATCATCCCCACCACCATTTTCCAGATCATGAACTTTTCATGATTGGCAGTGTCGCGGTGATTGCCATGGGGATTCAGAATGCCTTGATGCGTGAAGGCCTAAAGACCTTTTTACCCACGACCATGATGACGGGTAACACCACTCAGTTCACCCTGGATCTCGCTCAATGGATACGTGATCCCGCTAAGGCACGAAGCAATGGCGTGAGTGAACGGCTACATCGGTTTGGCAATGTCCTTATCGGCTTTGTCTTCGGCGCTGCCTTGGGGGCTGCCGGGGCTGCGACCATTCGTTTTTGGTGTCCCTGCCTTCCTCTCGTCGCGCTTCTGATACTGGCCGTAAAAACGCCAAAACTTGAGGTCACCACAGAGTCATGATCTCACCTGGAGATATCTAAGCATGAGTGTCTCCCATTCATCTGCCTATCTACCGCTTCTGATGCTGATCATCAGCCTGAGTCATGTCGTGAAGTCTGAAACGAGTGAACAGGAAGTCTGGGATCACATTCCACCGCCTGCTGAATCTCTGTTTAAAACTGATTTATCCCTGAGTTCGGACGACGAGTGGCAGGCCCGTTTGGGCGGGCATGCACGGACGATGGTGGAAGCTTATCGAAATCCTGACTTTGGCTTTTCCGGCATTCATGAAGACACTTGGATTCATCATCGCATTCAGGCATTCATGGCATTGGATCATGGGCGTGATCTGACGTTGGCTGCGGAGTTAAGCTGGGGAGAAATGCAGGGCAAAAAGACAGCACTTTCACCCGTGGATGAAGATCAACCGGACTTTCTACAACTCTACGCAGAAACCCGCTGGGAACTGGATTCCTCTAAGCTGATCATGCGAGTGGGGCGTCAGATACTGTATTATGGTTCAGGACGTCTGCTGGCGCACCGAGAGGGAGCCAATCAACGCCTGACTCACGATGCCCTCCGACTGGGCTGGCACTCTAAGGAATGGCGACTTGATGGCCTGTTTGCCTCTCCTGTGAAGATCAAGCCAGAGAGCTTTGACAACACGTCTTACTTTGGTCAAACGCTGCTCTGGGGGCTGTATGCGACCGGGCCTTCACCATTTGGTCCCGAACATGGCGTGGATCTGTATTACATTGGATTGCAGCAGGAGAATTCGCCATTGAGTGCTGGTCAAAGCGAGCACCGCCATACGTTTGGCACACGTTGGTTTGGGCACACAGAACGTTGGCAGTATAACCATGAATTCATTCTGCAAACAGGCAGTAGTGGGAATCGTGATGTTCTCGCAGGTGCCATTAGCTTGGGCCTAGGTCGTCTCTTCCCCAAAGCCCCTTTGAAGCCCACACTCGGATTCAAAGCGGATATCATCTCCGGCGGTCAAAATGGAAAGCGCGTTCATACTTTTCATCCGCTCTTTCAAGCCAACAATTATTTTAACGAAGGCGGTTTTGTCTCGCCTTCCAATTTGTGGAATTTGAATCCCAACCTCAGCCTGGAATTGCGCCCCACGCTGAGCTTGAACTTAGGTGTCAACTTCCTCTGGCGGTATGACACGGGTGATGATGTTTATGGCCCGCCCTTCAATTCCATTGCAGGAGCCGCCCCGAATGGTGAAAGCTATATGGGCACGGCTTACAACTTGGCCCTCTCCTGGGACCCACATCCTGCGTTTAATGTCTCGCTGGGCTACACACACCATGAAGCTGGCCCGTCTCTCACCAGTATCGGAGGGCTAAGCGTGGACTACTTACAGCTAGCCATGAGGCTGGAGTTCTAACCAAAAGCTTTTCACCCCATGATCACAAGACGCCAATTTCTTCAAAGCACCGCCACTCTCATCCCTGCCACCGCCATGTCACTCGATACCACCACCAAGGCTGACCTCATCTTGTATAACGGACGCATCACCACGCTGGATCCAGCCTACCCAGAAGCGAGCAATATCGCCATCGGTGGAGGACGCATTCTTGGCGTGGATGAGGGAGAAGAATACAGCGACATCACCACCCCCAACACGAAGCGCATTGACCTGAAAGGTCGCCGAGTCGTACCGGGTCTCTATGACAGTCACTTGCATGTCATTCGTGGCGGCTTGAACTACAATCTGGAGTTGCGCTGGGATGGAGTTCCCTCTTTGTCGGATGCCTTGACTCTGCTGAAGATTCAGGCTGAGAATACCCCTGCTCCGCAATGGGTGCGAGTGGTGGGTGGCTGGAGTGAATTTCAGTTCAAGGAAAAGCGTCTCCCGACGCTTGATGAAATCAATGCGGCAGCGCCTGACACACCGGTTTTCATTCTTCACCTTTACTGTCAAGCCATGCTGAATCGGGCGGCGCTGAAAGCGGTGGGCTATGATAAAAATTCACCGAACCCACCTGGGGGTGAAATCCAACGTGACAAGAATGGCGAACCCACAGGACTGCTGATTGCGCGGCCGAATGCACTCATTCTCTATGCGACGCTGGCAAAGGGACCCAAGTTACCCCTGGAGTATCAATACAACTCCACCCGACACTTCATGCGCGAGCTGAATCGCCTTGGCCTAACCAGTGTTTGCGATGCAGGCGGTGGCTTTCAAAACTATCCCGATGATTATGAAGTGGTCACTGAGCTGCATAAGCGCGGAGAACTGACGCTGCGCATTGCCTACAATCTTTTCACCCAAAACAAGGGCCAGGAAAAAGCCGATTTCGTACGCTGGATTGGCATGACCAAACCAGACACAGGAGATGATTACTATCGTGTCAATGGAGCTGGCGAGATGCTGGTCTTCAGCGCCGCAGACTTTGAGGACTTCCTCGAGGCACGTCCTGATCTCCCACCCACGCTTGAACCCGAACTCAAGGACGTGGTCACCTTATTGGCGCAGAATCGCTGGCCTTTCCGGCTGCATGCCACCTATGATGAGAGCATCACCCGTTTCCTGAATGTCTTTGAGGAAGTGAACCGCGAGGCACCTCTGGAAGGACTCCATTGGTTTCTGGATCACTGTGAGACCATCAGCGACCATAACATTGAGCGTGTCAAAGCCTTGGGAGGAGGCATCGCCATCCAGCATCGCATGGCTTTCCAAGGTGAATATTTTGTCAATCGCTACGGAGCAGCAGCAGCCGAACGCACACCACCCGTTAGGCGGATGTTGGAAATGGGAGTGCCTGTGGGAGCTGGTACGGATGCGACCCGTGTGGCTAACTACAACCCCTGGAACTCGCTCTATTGGTTGGTCAGCGGCAAGACGGTCGGTGGTCTCAGACTCTACCCAGAAAAGAACTGCCTAAGTCGCACGGAAGCATTGCGTCTTTATAGTCAGGGCAGTGCGTGGTTCAGCCGAGATGAAGAAAAGAAAGGCATGCTGAAGCCAGGGCAGCTCGCTGATTTGATCGTGCTAAGCGACGATTACTTCAATGTGCCCGAAGAAGAGATCAAAGGGCTCCACAGTGTACTCACGATCTTAGGGGGACGACCCGTCTGGGCGGAAGAGGAATTCAAAGAGCATGCCCCGCCAGACCTCCCCGTCACCCCAGATTGGTCACCCGTGGCCAAGTTCGGTGGCTATGGGGCACCAGGCTTCATCCGCAGTGAGCGCTCCGTCTCTTTCGCACCTTGGGCTGCGCCACGCCTCATGAAACGCAGCGTGGTTCAGCGCCCCACACCACTCAGTCAACTCTGGGGCTCGGGCTGCGATTGCTTTGCCTTTTGAGTTTACCCAGCATCAAAAAAAGCCAGAAAGACCACGAAGCTGGAGAAGTAGCCAGCGTAATATCTTCACAGTTATGAAAACCAATATCGGTATCTCTGACAAATCACGCAAGGAAGTCGCAGGCATCCTTTCGAAAATCCTCGCGGACGAATACGTCCTCTACACGAAGACTCGCAATGCCCACTGGAATGTCAGCGGTCCTGATTTCCACGCCATGCATCTTTTCTTCGAGTCCCAGTATGATCAGGTGGATGAATCCATTGATGAAATCGCCGAGCGGATCAAATCGCTCGGGCATGATGCGCCGGGATCCCTGGCAACCATGCTGAAGCTGACCCGGCTGAAGGAAACTTCTGGAGAAAGCGCCAGTAGCCAAAGCCTGATCAAAGGCTTGCTGGCAGACCATGAGACGATCATTCGTCAACTCCGCGATGACGCACCGAAGTGTGCCAAACTGGGCGATGACGGAACCAATGACTTTCTTGTGGGCCTCATGGAAGAGCACGAAAAAATGGCCTGGATGCTGAGGGCGTCTTTGCGTTAAATCATCATCATGTCGGCCTTACAACTTTCCGCCCAGGAACTGGACGCCTTGCGTTTGAGTGAGCCTCGGCTTGTCATTCTAGATGTCCGCCTTGCCGAAGATCACGCATGTCGATCCATCGCAGGTTCAGTCAATAACTGCGTTTATGAGATGGCGTTTCACGAGCGCCTCCCTGCCCTTTTGTCAAACAAGGAGACGCCCGTGTGTGTCTATGGAGAATCAGGGAGCAGTCATGAAGCCGCCATGGCCGCTGAAAAACTGACGCGTGCAGGTTATACGAAGGTCTATCGCCTAACAGATTGTTTGGCGGGTTGGTGTGAAGCGGGACTTCCCGAGCAGGGCAACGGCATCAAGCAAGATGCAATGCCCCTATTTACAGGGCGGCTTGCCATAGATCTGGCAGAGAGTCGTGTGGAGTGGTTAGGGCGGAACCTCCTGAATAAGCACTGGGGCCGCTTACCACTCAAGAGAGGCTGGCTGGAACTGGCCGATGGAAAAATCTTGGGCGGAGAGTTTATCCTGAATATGGCAGGCATCACTTGTGATGATTTAGCTGGGAATCCTTACCATGATGTCTTGATCGCCCATTTGCGTAGCGACGACTTTTTTGACACAGCACTTTTTCCAGAAGCCGCCTTGACGATTACCCGTGCCGCTTACAAAAAAGACATGGCTCCAGGCTCACAAAATCTTGAGGTTGAGGCCTTGCTGACGATGAAGGGCGTCACGGAAGCCATCCAGTTCACGGCTTCCTCTGGACTGGACGGTGAGGGACGCTACGCCGCTCAAGCTGCTTTCAGCATCGACCGAACCCGCTGGGGCGTATTGTATGGTTCAGGCAGCTTTTTCCATCGGCTGGCCGGACACTTGGTGAAGGATTTGATCGAAGTACAGCTTCGCATTGTTATGAAACCGAACTAAGTTGGCGCGTCTTGTGGTAGGCCTAAACTTGACACACTCACTCCATGTGAGATGCATACTTATGCGACGCATTACACTATCATTGGGACTCATTTGGGGAGCACTTTTTGCTTTTCCAGTGCTGTCCAATGCTGCCGTCACGATTCTGGAGGACAATTTTATTTATCGGGCCTCAGGTGATGCCGTACAGGGCAATGGAACAAGTTTAACGGCCAAAGGACCTCCACCGACGCAATCCAACAGTCGCACCATTTATCTCAAATTCGACGTATCCACCGCCTCCGTGTCCGACGGTATATATGCCGATCTGCTTTTAACGACGACTGGGACAGCAGGTGCGGATTTCACCTTCAGTCTTTATGCTAGATCGGAA
>JAOZVT010000394.1 GCA_025869455.1 Prosthecobacter sp. | reverse complement strand
CCGATATCCTACGACACCCACCTCAAGCCTACCTCCATCATGAATCGACCTTCCCTGCTAAATCCCCCTGCTCCCCGCGATCTCTTTTACCCACCCCACACGCTGCCAGAGTCATCTCAGCCTCCGCCTGACGGAGTGCTAGAAGCAGAAGTAGAGCTCGTCGTGCCAGCTCGTCAGGCCCACACCTACGCCCCGCCAAAGTCCCAGGAACCCCAGCCTAGTGAGGCGACCGTGAAGACCCTTCAGCGCTACTTCACCGCCTATGAATTTCAGGATCGAGAAGCCATGGAGCACCTGCTCTCTCGTAACTTCAGCTTCTGCAGTCCCCTGAATCACCGCATCGACCGCGCCACCTACTTTCGCGAATGCTGGCCCATCCAGCCGCAACAGACCATCCGCATCGAGCGCATCATCGAAAAAGGCACCGAAGCCTTCGTCACCTATGAATGCCAGCGCCTGGATGGAACCTACTTTCAAAACACCGGCTTCTTCATCCTTGAGGACGACAAAATCCGCCACCTCCACATCTACTGCGACTCCCCCCAGGACATGATGCCAGGCGTCTAGCTTCAGACCTTCCCCCATGATGCCAAGCGTGTAGAGGCAGAGATAAATCAAATTTTGTTAGACTCGCCCAAATCAGCATCCGGGACATCCTATTTAACAGCACCCTCAGCATCACAACCGCAGGTGATCAAGATCAGCTGGAGCCGACGGAAAGTACCGTGATCGGAGCCTTCAACCTAAACTCCACCGGCTAGGCCAATGGCACCCTGGACATTGAAGACAGCACCTTCCACAGCCTCGTCAGCCTCAACACAGGCGCTGGAGATGACACCCTCAACTTTGACACCACCCTCAACACCCCCGCGCGCAACACCTTCCTCGGCGCTATCAAAATCAACCTAGGAGATGGAGACCACAACCTCTCCGACATCAAAGACACCATCGATACGGCAAACTGAGTTAGGCAGTGCGAGTGTAAAGCGTGTGACTTGGTAGGCTTAGCCCCATGCATATTGCAGGGGCATCACATTACTTTAAAATAATCGTCAGCTCAGCGTAACCTCCGCTGGGCTAACCGAGATATTGTACGTACGGGCAAAACAGTCTAACCAAGTTTACGCCCGCCCCCACCACCATGAAAAGCACCCCCGGTTCTTCGGGCTTGGAAGCATTGGAACTCCGCCTCGCCCCCGCCGGCCTCGGCGCCCTCAGCACCACCGGAGGAGTGCTCACCCACACGGGCGATTCCACAGGCGTA
>JAOZVT010000393.1 GCA_025869455.1 Prosthecobacter sp. | reverse complement strand
TGGTGGCAGGATCAGCGCCCAGGGTCACCGCAACGGGGAAGCGCTCTCCGGGATAGCGTTGCTGCCAGGTCTGATAATCCAGCGCACCGCCCCGATGCGACAACCAGCGCATAATCAGTTTGTTGCGACCTATGACCTGTTGGCGGTAAATACCCATGTTTTCACGGGGCTGATCAGGGCCCTTTGTGGTGACCAGTCCCCAGGTGATCAGGGGGGCCACGTCATCCGGCCAGCAAGTCTGAATGGGCAGGCGACCAAGGTCTACCTGGTCAAACTCCCATACTTGTTCGTGACAGGCGGCGTTGCTCACGTATTTGGGTGCCATGGTCATGGCGTGTTTCAGCAGGGGCAATTTGCCAATGGCATCCCGGAAGCCTTTGGGGGGCTCGGGTTCTTTCAGGGCGGCCAGCAGTTTGCCTACTTCACGCAGGGCGGTGATACTTTCCTCGCCCATGCCAAGCGCCACACGCTCAACCGTACCAAACAAGTTCGCCAGAACAGGCATGTTGGCATGCTTTGGTTGGGTAAACAGCAAGGCAGGGCCGCCGGCGCGCAGGGTTCTGTCGCACACAACCGTCATTTCCAGATGCGGTGAAACCGGGTATTCGACCCGCTTCAGCAAGTCGCGGGCTTCCAGCTGGTCAATAAAATCACGTAAATCAGCGTATTTCATGCCTGGTTCTCTTGTTTTGCAGGACTGGAATTATGGCATAAGACAGATAAGAGCGATATGACCATAACTCAGGATGTCCGGATCCGTGCGCACAGCCCGCTGACCAGCTCAGGCACCGTGTGGTACACCTGCGGAATGCGATTTTGCTCGTGGGTCACGAAACCAAATTGCTCGCATGTTTGCATAAACGTGAACAAATGATCGTAATAATTTTCAATATTGAGAAAGGCCAGCGGCTTGTTGCCCAGCATGCCAAGGCGAATGCTGCTCCAGGTTTCAAAAACCTCCTCAAGCGTGCCGAGTCCTCCGGGCATGGCAATAAAGGCGTCTGATTTTTCCATCATCAAACGTTTGCGCTCTGCCATGGAATCAACAATGATCATCTCATCCAGATTGCTCAGCGGTACTTCCAGTTCGATCATCGCTTTGGGGATGACGCCAATAACCTTGCCGCCAGCACCTTGCATGGCGATGGCCAGTTGCCCCATCATGCCAAGGCTTGAGCCACCATACACCAGGGTCAGCTGCTGGCGAGCCATTTCTTCACCCAGCATCACCGCCGCATCGCTGCACGCCTTGCTGTTCCCTTCTC
>JAOZVT010000392.1 GCA_025869455.1 Prosthecobacter sp. | reverse complement strand
CATCCTCTCAGCCGTCGGTCGCCATCGGTTTCTTCAGTCTCATCACGTGCTAAAACTCTTTCCTGGGAGCCGCCAGCATTTGATCCGGCGGCTTGGAAGATTGTTCCATGCTGGCATTCTGGATCGACCAGTCCAGCAGATATACGTCAGAGACAAGATCGGGCAGAAGATCGCCTACCGCCTGACCTCGCGAGGATTGAAGGCTTTGAGTGAACATAGGTCTTATCAAGCCCTGTCCCTGCCGAGCCAGAAAGGCACCACTATAGCCTTGTCACTCTCCCATTCCTTGCGCGTAACCGATGTGCTTGTTGCCATGGAAGCCGCAGCTACTGCACAAGGACTTACTTTTTGTTGGCCCAAGGAATGGGCGGGTGTGCAGTCTGCGCCAGATCAAAGGCCTGTGCATTTGAAATGGTCCATTACTCTGAAAACAGGCCGGGAAGTTCTGAAAACCTGGCAGATCCCTGACGGAGCGTTTTCCCTTCAGTCTCCTGATCGTGAACCACAATATCTCATCCTTGAAGTGGATCGGGGCACGATGCCTGTTATTCGCCGGGGGTTATCCCAATCTTCATTCCATCGCAAGATCCTTTCATACAAGGAAGCACGCCGACAAGGAGTCCTGTGGAGCAGGTTTCAGATTCCCACCTTTCGTGTGCTGGTCGTGGCGGAATCCAGAAAGCGACTCGCTTCACTTCAGCAGGCAACGGCCTCGACCTTCCGCCGGGGTGAATCAGAAATGTTCCTGTTCGCCGTCGCGTCGGAGCTTTTGGCCAATCAAGACCTTTTGAGCAACAACTGGGAAAACTGCGCTGAAAGTAAGTTATCTAATTTAGTTAACAAACGGAGATGTGAAGAGAAATAAAGATTATCTTCGATAATTCTCCATCCAAGCTCGACCACTATTTCAGACCGTTTGTCCGATAGTTTCCTTGCCACCCGAACAACGCTTCACAAGTTAAATGTATTTCCTTTTATATTTATACGAACTTAGCTTCCGCCGTCTCTATCCAAGTGTAATTTCACGCACCTGTGACCGATTTTTAAATTCCGATTTGGCAGAAATTCCAACTAAAGCATATTATGTAACATTGCCAAACAAAGGATGTGACTGGAGTCAAAAAGATAAGCTAGAATTTACTCGATAACATCTGTATTAATAAATCCAAGCCTCTCAGAAATAGACCAATAATCAATAGCTGCCCATAAACGTTTCATTGGCGCCAAGTCTGCATAAGAAATGATTCGAGTTAAATCAGATCGGAA
>JAOZVT010000391.1:2343-12427 GCA_025869455.1 Prosthecobacter sp. | reverse complement strand
TCCAACGCCTTCGTCCCGTCCGCCCCCCAACAGGCCGCTCTACCCCTCTCCCCACCCCCACCCCTTAAAAATCCTGTCCATCCTGCCAATCCTGCAATCCTGTCCAAAAAAACCCTCGAACCCCACCAACGCCTCCTTCCCCACCCCCACCCCTTAAAAATCCTGTTCATCCTGACAATCCTGCAATCCTGTCCAAAAAACCCTCAAACCCTCCCCATATCCCCAAAGAATCCCCATCCTTTCCCCATCGCAAGACATTGATAATCAAATCCTTAACAAAGAAATTCCCCCAATGGGGAAAATTTCGTACATCTCCCCATCCATACGACATCCCTACCAGCCCACCTGCTGGCGCAGGCGGCTACATCTCCGCCCCAAACAAAAAACCCCGGACCTCAAGGACCGGGGCTTTTCGGAAGAAGTCGGACGCGGCGCAGCGCGTCCCTACCATGTTAGACCAGCATCAGCGCCGGGCTTTCGATGAACTTGCGCATCTCTGCCAGGAAGGTGGCGGCGACGGCTCCGTCCACGACGCGATGGTCACCACTGAGGCCGACCCACATGCGCTGACCGACGACGATCTGGCCCTTGTCATTGACGACGGGGGCGCTGCGGATGCTGCCGATGGCCACGATGGCGGCCTGCGGCGGATTGATGATGGCCGCGAACTGGTCGATACCGAAGGCACCGAGGTTGGACACCGTGATGGTGCCACCCGCAAAGTCATCGGGACTCAGTTTCTTGTTCTTGGCCTTACCCGCCAAATCCTTCACGCTCTGACTGATCTCCAGCAGCGTCTTTTTCTCCGCCTGCTTGATCACCGGAGTCACCAGGCCGTCTTCAATGGCGATGGCCACACTGAGCCCCACGGACTTGAACTTCACAATCGCGTCGCCATCCCAAGAGGCATTGATCGCAGGCTGAGCCTGAGCAGCGCGGATGACGGCTTTCAGGATGAAATCATTCACCGTGTACTTATTGCCACCCGACTTCTCGTTAGACGCATTCAGATGCGCGCGGAATTCCATCAGCGGACCCGCATCCACTTCCATCTGAAGATAGAAGTGAGGGATCTGAGTTTTCGAGGCCAGCAGGCGCTCGGCAATGATGTTGCGCATGGAGCTGGTCGGCACGCGCTCATCTTCAGGGCCGTAGCTAGGACGGATCGCAGGCGCAGCCGCCACACGGGAACCACCCGCACCACCCACAGGTGCATTTTCCACATCCGCACGGACGATGCGTCCGCCAGGGCCAGTGCCTTCGATGCCGGAAAGATCCACGCCTTTTTCATCCGCCACCTTGCGGGCCAGAGGCGATGCCTTGACACGCATGTTGTTAGCCACCGCACGGCGATTCGGTTGTGGCGCAGTCGGCAGACGTGGGCCTGGGGCCGACACCGCTTTCTTACCACCACTGCCCGCAGCAGGCTTTTCAGCCTTCGGCGCAGGTGCCGCAGCGGCCTGAGCTTTGGCGATGATTTCATCCAGATTGGCCGGGGCTTCTTCCCCCTCTTCCAGCACGATGGCCAGAGGCGCATTCAGCGGTGCCTTTTGCCCAGCCTGAACGATGATTTTCAAAATCTTGCCTTCAAAGAAACACGGCATTTCCATGGTGGCCTTGTCCGTCTCCACATCCGCGATGGATTGGCCTGTGGTGACGGTGTCCCCTTCCTTGATGCTCCATTTGGCGAGGGTTCCCTCGGTCATGGTATCACTCAGTTTGGGCATTTCGATAATTTTGGGCATGGCAGGAAAAAAAGCGTTAAAGAGAAAAGGAATACGAAGACAACCAGGAGATCAGCAGATGGACAAAGCCTTGGCCACCACCACTTCCGGTGTCGGCAGTTGAATGGCTTCCAGCGGTGGGCTGTAAATGGCCGGGGCATCCAGGCTATTCACGCGCAGCACGGGGGCATCCAGCTCATCAAAGATCTGCGCCTGAATGGTGTAGGCGATCTGGGCACCGACTCCGCAGAAAGGCTTGCCTTCTTCCACGTAAATGGCGCGGTGAGTCTTGGCCACAGAATTCAAAATCGTCTCTTCATCCAGCGGGCGGATGCTGCGGACGTCCACCACTTCCGCACTGATGCCGTGCTCCTCTTCCAGGATGCGCGCGGCCTCCAGACAGGTGATGACCGCACGACCATGGGCGATCAGGGAAATATCGGTGCCTTCACGTTTGATGTCGGCCAAGCCCAGCGGGATGAACAATTCACCATTGGGCAATTCATCGTTAGAGGGCACATCCCAGGTTTCCCCGTAAAGCACGGTGCTTTCCATGAACATGACCGGGTCATTGTCACGGATCGCCGCTTTCATGAGGCCCTTGGCATCATAAGCATTGCTCGGCACCACGCACTTCATCCCTGGCACACTGGCCATGATGTTTTCTGGCGTGTGACTATGCGTCGCGCCCACACTGGTGCCGCCATTGGCAGGACCACGGATCACGATGGGGCAGTTGATCTTACCACCGGACATGTAACGGACCATGGCCGCGTTGTTCACGATCTGGTCCCAGGCCACGGTGTAAAAGCTCCAGAACATCAGTTCCATCACCGGACGCACGCCCAGCATGGAAGCACCGACACCCATGCCGATGAAACCTGCCTCACTGATCGGCGTGTCCACCAGACGTTTGTCACCCCATTTGTCCCAAAGACCTTGAGTGACTTTGTAGGCCCCGTTGTATTGCGCGACCTCCTCTCCCATCACGACCACCATGGGATCGCGGGCGATCTCTTCGTCCAGGGCTTCACGGATGGCGTCTCGGTAACTAATTCGGCGGGGCATGTGGTCAGGTGGGAGAAAAAAGTGAAGCCAAGTAATTCGGCGGCAGATGGCCAGAGTCAAGAGCAGGAAAATGACCAAGCAGTGACGATTTGAATCATCCCAGAATGCCATCCTGCACCGCTTTGGCATTGCATCAAACAACGGCCCATCGCAACATCCACCTCATGAATTTCCCCCAAAAATCCTTTTTGACCCTCCTTTTTGCCTGCCTGAGCGGACTTAGCAGCCTTTCGGCAGCAGAACCCGGCGGCCAATGGATAGGCCCGAACGTGGATGGCAAAGCCTGGAAACACACCCCGACCCAGCTCTCCTTCCCGAACTTTTTAGGCGACTATCGCTTCACCGGGCACTTCGAATACGACAATGGCGGCACGTTGGTGCGCTATGAAAACCTAGAAGAGCAAGCGCGGCTGGACATTTTTCTGTTCAAAAACAGCGTCCCCATCCTGACCCTGAATGATAAGCGCCTGCGCCTTCTGTCTGAGATGGACATCATCAAATCCGACATGGAGACCATGGCCAAAGAAGGCCGCTATAAAAACCTCAACTTCAGCGAAATCGGTGGAGGCGAGCTGGACCTCTGGCAAAAACAGTCCATCCCCATTGCCACCCGCATCATCACCGCTACCCGCCAGGGCATCTCCAAGGAAGGCAGTGAAGAAGCCGTAGTCCGCCAGTGGGTCGGTGCCACCCTCATGGATGACTACCTCATCACCATCCGCCACATGCGCCCCATCCACACCGGAGATGCGGGAGAAGAGGCCATGAAACGCATGGTCGGCATGGTCTTCCAGATTCTCAAAGATCCCTCCTTGCGCACACACATTGAAACGCTGCTGAAAGAATACCTGGCTGATCCCTTCTCCGATCATGGCGAACAAGTTTCCGCCGCCGTCCTGGCCTACCTGAAGCAGACGCCTTATTTTCCCATCAACATCCCTGAAGACCCCGTAGCTGATTGGTTAAACCACTGCAAGAACATCGCCCCCGGTACAGAGGATGAACTCCTGCGCGCCTTCATGCTCGGTGGAGCCAAAGCCGCCTTTGCCGATGGCGATGCTGTAGCCTGCCTGAAAGAAGGCTCCCTGCAATTCGCCAAAATCTATCGCGTCCTCGTCAAGGATCATCCGCAAATCAGCCTGCCTGAGATGGAAAGCTTCGTCACCGCTGCCGAAAAGGGCGAAGGCGCGCTCTGGATGCAAAAATACAGCCTGCGGAAGTAGTGATGCAGGGAGATGGGCGAACGATTGAGGTGTAGCTCCAACTACCCGAAACGCCACTTCTAAGCAGGGTTAAGGGTTGAAATGCAGAGGATCATTTCGACTCAGGGCGGGTAGGCGGTTGGCCACCACCATCTTGTTCTGCTGTCATTGTTCCTAGTGCCAGTTCATAAGCGAGCTCATCCAACGCCTCGTGGCACTTGCGCAATACCTCGCTCCCCTTAGCGGTTGATCTGGTGAGCTGCTTCTTTGCGGATCTCTATCTCGCGCTTGATCAAGAGTAAAACCTTAGCATCAAAAATCTCAAAGGTATCTTCCCCGGATATCTTGTGCTCGAAGATCACTCTACTCTCCGCACGCCTATTCTTAAAAGCGAAGAGCCGAATCACTACCTTGGGAGCCCTTTGGGATTTGTATTCTCCCAAAAAGGCAGAATCTGAAATCCCTTCATTGATCGCGAGGACGATCCAAGCAAAGAGCGGAAGTCGTCTCGGGACGCCATTATTACTCTCCATCTTGCTGCTCGCCGACCCCAAAAAATCGGCAAAATGCTGGAAGGTATCCACCGCAATTACGATTCCAGACGATGAACTCGTCATGAATGACTTATGGACGAACTTAAGCCAGAGTGTGTCATCTCTATTCTCCCGGAAAAGTCCGAGGTGTATCCTGAACTTAGCATCAGCCGTCCGATAAACCTCCTCCGTTTCGGAAACCTGGGCCCCTAGAAATATGGCCGAAATCGTCTTGGTAATCTTGGAGAGCATTTTTTGTTACAGAATGTCATTCTCCATTTTTGAGTGTGTGGCGGTCATTTGCTACGAGTGTAGAAATACCAAATGAGTCCGATGACCAATACGACACGAATCGCGATACTATAGGCTGAATACTTCAGTTTGCCCTTTTGGCGCTCAGCCTGGAATGGCAGATCACCCTTCCAGAACTTGTTGGGGTTCAGTCCGAATTGGTATGCTGTATCCGCAGCCTGAACCTTTAGGACGTAGCATGGGATAAACCACTGCTTGGTCTCGAGTAAAACTGCCAGCTCGATTGCCGAGTAAGGAATATTCCAATCGCCGCACTCAAGCCGTTCAGGAAAGACCTTTAAAATTGCCCTTCGGGATGTCACCCAACTCAGCCCATACTCGAATTGGTCGGGGGCACCCTTGACTCCTTTGGTCATGCAGCGGTGAATTGGCTCAGAGGCAACCAACTTGTCGCCAATGTCTGTTGTTGGAGTCATTTTAAGGAGAATGTCGAGGTGAGGCACAAGCTATTGGGAGCAGAGTTCACGAAGTTTGATCTCCACCCGCTTGTTCGGTGATTGAGATTGACTCGGCATTTGTAGCTGAGAGCAGCCTATTTCGCACAATATCCCAAAGGATTTGAACGGCCAGAAGGAGCAGCAACCCGTAACCGGCAACTGGTGGGACGATGCTCCCTGACGGGGGCTCAATGTTGGTTGTGAGGTAGGCTCCACCTACGACAAGTACTGCCAATATCCAAATCATCCGAACCCATCTTGGCTGCACACATGGCGCAGCTGCAGCGGACGGAACAAAGTATATGAGGATACCCAGAGCGTACGCACCCAATACCACAGCATCGGGTGTCCAATACAGACACAACACTGCGGCAACACTGAGAACACGCGATAACACCAGCCGCATTCGTGATTCATTGGATTTTGTTGCCGTCATGATTTGATTATTTCTTCACCGAACGTCTATGCTATGCTTACCGCTAGGGCGGGGGTAAGCGTGGGGACGGGATGGCGGGTTAAAGTTACGGAAAGCATAGCCGATATACAACAGCCCTGGCAGTTGGCTCCAGCGCTTTGTTCGCCCTCGTTCGCGGATGTTGGCTGCTCATGAGGAAAGACGTTCTGGCACCCTATCGCTGGAAACATCATGAAGTAAACGGTCAAGTGCAGAGAGAATCCTGACACGTGCTGGCTCACGATGAACGCCGGGTGGCAATCGCTCAAACCACCGCTGCCAATAGTGCTCCAAGCCATTGTTCCACTCACGACGTGCGGGATGAATTTGCTTACTGAAGTAGTCTCTAGCAGTGTGAATCTGCTCAACTGAGACAAACTGGAGGGTGCAATCAGTGGTCTGAATGAAATACACCCAACGAGTGAGGAGGTTGTCAACAGGTGCCTGAACGGGGATACCTCCAGCGTCCTGAGAACCAGTCATGAAGTCCCGGTGCTTCTTTGTATCAAATCGCTCTTTCCAGTATTGGGCCATAGGGGGCGTTGGGTTGGACGAACGTCAAAATCATCCTATGCCTGACCAAGGGCGTGCTCAGACTTCAGGGATGAGGGTTGAATGGTCATGGCGGTTTGAACTCACGGCAGGTCAGGTGTTAGGAGCGACGTCTTGTAAGTTCCGGTTTGTTAATGGACGTCGCTTCCAGAATTGCCACCATTTCGGCCTTTGTTTCTCGCGGAGGCTCGCCCAATGAGCCTTGAAATCTGGCTGTTGACTCTTAGCGGCCTCCACGGCCATTTGGCAGGCCTCGACGCGAGTCCGAAGGTCTGGAATGTCCACTTCCAAAGCAGGATTCGATTCCATCATGGCAAGTAGATGATTCAACGATCGCGAATCCGCAGCATCTACTCGGGTAGCCAGAATAAACAGCTCAGCGGCCTTGGCCAGTTCACCCAACGCTTCTTGCGCTAGCCCCAGATTCTTGTAGGCGTTTGGCCTTGCGGGATCGATCTCCAATGCCCGTTCCAGATAAGGGACAGCAGAATCATGCTTGTTCAGTTGGTTGAGAGAGTAGCCCAGATTGTTATGGATAAAATACCACGTTTCCTGTGAGCAGGGTTCTAGGGAGAGAGCTTTTCCATACTGCTTGATCGCTGCTGTATAGTCGCCTCTGGATTCTTCGAGTTGGCCGAGTGCAAGGTATCCAGAACCAATTTTCTCAGGATCATCGCTCAGATCAATGACACGTTGGATGCAGCCGATGGCTTGATCTAGATGCCCTGTTTGCTGATAGAGGACGGCTAAGCCCCACAAAGTGTCAGAGCATTTTCCCTCCTTCAAGTCGAGAGTCTCCAAGAACTTCTGCTCGATCTCTAATCCGGTAAGAGCTTCACCGTCGGGAAGTCCTTGGATCGAGAATCGGAACTGGATCTCATCGGGCATCGGCTGTGTTTTCTTGGACTAACGCTTCGGATCCGGCGACTGCGAGAGGAAGTGTCTATGGCACGACAGATACTATGCGAACCGTTGCCTGCATCCATTTTGTTCGCTTAAGTATGGAGCCCATTGTCGGGCGAACGTCGAGGTGAGTCATCTACGACAGGGAGCACCACTCCCCAGCAAGGTTAATGGTTGTAGTCACGAGGGTTATATCGACTCGGAGCGGGTAGGCGATTAGCACCAACGCTTTGTTCGGCCTTGGTTGTTCGTGTGATGTCGAAGCGGTCATGAATAGCGTCTTAAGAGGTAGCCCAAGCATAGCCCGATGATAATAGCGGGACCAAGAAAACGAGCAGCCATGTAGAGCAACCAGTGGCCTGTGCTCTGATGCCTACGTGCGACAAAAGGAGCGGCTAAAATGTCGCCGAGAAACACGATCAGAATTACCGGAATAGCGAGAATGAAAAAGGCCCAAGCCCGGAATCCGAGGTGCCGCGGATGCTCAGAAACTACTTTGCGCCGGTACTCACCTCGGGTCAGCGGAGCCATAATAGTATGAGATAAACAATGCCCCCAAGAACCCCGATGACGACAAGTGTTGCCACCACATCCTCGAGCGGGATCACAAGTCTGGATGGCTTCTTGTCCGAATCAGGCATGGCTTAGCGAAGTTGGGCTTAATGTCGAGGTGTGCCGACCGCCGGGGCTGGGGTAAGCGTTGAGACGGGAGGCGGGTTAAAGTTACGGAAGGCATGGCCAACAGAGTAGCCCTGGCGGTTGGCACCAGTGCTTTGTTCGCCCCCTTTCGTTCGATGATCGCTCTCATGGTGCTTGCGGGGGTATCTCCTGAAGTCGCCAGTCTATCCAAGGTGGTGTGGAAGTCTCGTGAAGTCCAATCTCGCAGTTTGTGATCAAAACACCGCCTTGATGGTCAATGAGGCGAAAGAGTTGAGTATCTAGTTCAATGCGTATGTCGCTGGGAGACCAATGAAGGGGCGCCTCAATTCGTTCTGGAGAACCACATGAGATCACAAGGCAGCCCGGCTCGTCACCTCTGGTCAGTAGGATAGTGAGTGTGGGATGTGCATGGCTGAGCGTCCACAATCGAGCATCTGCACCCCGCCACCGTTCAAGACGTCGGGGGAAGTGACGCATGAGGTCTAGGCGTCTGTCCTGCTTGGCTTCCATGCGAGGTGTTTAGTTTGGGGCTAACAGGTGATTTATCGACGGATTTGTTTGTTTGTCAGCAGCTTTATCTCCGACAAGAATGTTGCTTTGCGACGGACTTTTGAGTTCATTGCCTTACTTTACCCGCTAAATGAGCGGATAAAAGCCATGTGTGAATAATCCGCAAACCGAGCCAACACTGGAGCAGCGGCTGATCGGCGGGATGCGTTTTTGCCACGGCTCAAGACGAACGGAAGAAGGTTATGTGGGCTGGTGCTGGAGGTTTATTCTTTGGCATAAGTAGCGGGCGGAGAGTGCGATGGCGCGGGGATTTTTTCTAAATCGTGCCTGACGGCGAAACGGAGTGCTGTTAGGGAGCGTTCCTGTGTTCCCTGTTATGAAACCGTTTCTGCTCAGTCTCCTTCTCGCCGTTCCAGCCGTGGCCAATTCTCTGAAGGCTCCGCTGGAGCAGATCCGCGCCGTTGATAAAGAAGGCGTGGGCAATGAGCAGGCAACGGCGGCTTGGCAAGTGCTGACGAAGGCGGACCCTGCAACTTTGCCGGATGTCTTGGCGGGGATGAATGGGGCGAATCCCTTGGCGGAAAATTGGTTACGCGCGGCCATTGGTGTGATAGCAGATGAAGCCATGGCGGCGAAGAAGTTGCCGGTCAAAGCCGTCCAGACGTTTTTAGAAAACACGCACAATAGCCCTGCGGCCCGGGTGGTGGCCTTTGATATCCTTCAGCGTGCCGAACCCGAACTGGCGGAGAAGCTTACGCCCAGTTTGCTGGAAGATCCCAGCAGTGAACTCCGCCGCCATCCGGTGGCCAAACTTCTGGAAGCTGGAGACGAAGCCCTGGCTCAGGATAAAAAAGACATCGCTACGGCGGCTTATCAGCAGGCCATGAACAGCGCACGCGATGAAGATCAGATCAAAAATTTGGCCAAAAAGCTCAAGGATCTGGGCCAGCCTGTGGACCTGCCAAAGCACTTTGGCTTTCTCATGAATTGGAAGCTCATTGCCCCCTTCACCAATGTGGAGCGCAAGGGATTCGACACGGTCTTTCCTCCAGAAACGGAGATCAAGCTGGATGCCACCTACCCAGGTAAAAACGCGGAGGCCAAGTGGATGGACTTCACCAGTCAGGACGACTACGGCATGATCGATTTCAACAAACCCTACACCATGCTGAAAGAGGTGACAGGGTATGCCTACACAGAGTTTAACTCCGATGAGGAACGTGATGCGCAGATCCGTCTGGGCTGCAAAGATGGCTGGAAAGTCTGGCTCAATGGGGAGCTGCTCTTTGCTCGCGATGAATACCATCGCGGGGCTAAGCTGGATCAATACAAACTTCCTGTTAGGCTCAAGAAGGGCAAAAACGCCATCTTGGTCAAATGCTGCCAGAACGAGCAGACGGAACAATGGACCGTGGAGTGGCAGTTCCAACTCCGTGTGTGCGATGCCACGGGGACGGCGATTGCTTCGGCGAAGTAATCGATGCTAATCCACACAATGAAAGCTTCGACCCGCCCCTCACCCCAGCCCTCTCCCCCAAAGCGGGGCGAGGGAGGACGTCTTTTCTCCCTCGATACATTAGACCTAACGACCATTCATCTTTCTCTACTCTTCCGTTAAGATTGCTTCGGCGAAGTAACTTTCGCTCCTCCACACTATGAGAGCTTCAACCGCCTCCCCTCACCCCAGCCCTCTCCCCCAAAGCGGGGCGAGGGAGGACGTCTTTTCTCC
>JAOZVT010000391.1:0-2333 GCA_025869455.1 Prosthecobacter sp. | reverse complement strand
CTCGATACATTAGACCTAACGACCATTCATCTCCCTCAGCTAGAAGATAGGTGAGAGTTTCGGTTCCATCTGACTCAACCCTTCCACTCACCAACGCCAACCCACCATGAAACGTCACCTCCTCACCACGCTCTTTAGCCTTGCCCTGCTCGCCTCAACTCATGCCGAGGACTTCACCCCAGAGCCGGGTTTTAAAAGCCTCTTCAATGGCAAAGACCTGACAGGCTGGTGCTTCCGCGCTAAGGTGGACCGCAAGGCTCCAAAGGTGGGTGAAATCACCGACAAGCACGATGGCAAGACGGAGGCTCTGGATGCCGGGCGCTACTTTGCCAAGGACGGCGTTTTGACCATCAGCTTCCCTGAGGGGATGGACAAGCTCACGGGGCAGCTTTACACCGTGCAGGAGTTCCCGAAGAACTTCATCCTGAAGCTGGAATTCCGCGCGTCTGTGGATGCGGATAGTGGTATCTTCATCCGCAAACCTCAGCTCCAGTGCCGTGACTACCTGGTCGCTGGACCGGATGCTTACAAGAGCCTGAAGCATTACAAACCCCAGGACTGGAACAAGATCGAGATCACCGTGAAGGACGGCATCGCCCACTGCACCTGCAATGGTGAAGTCCTGGAAGACGCGCTCCAGCTTCCTGAAACAGGCCCCATCGGCCTGGAAGGAGATCGCGGCCAGATGGAATACCGCCACATCCAGCTCAAGGAACTGCCTTAACCTGATTCTTACTTCCCATGTCTCCACGCTTTTTTCTCGCCCCCTTTGTCCTCACGGCCTTGGGTTTTCAATCCCTGGTCTGTGCCGCTGACTGGCCCCAGTTTCGCGGTCCCAATGCCTCCGCCGTTTCCTCTGAAGCCGCCCCTGGGCCGAAGGTGGAGGTGGCCTGGAGTGTGGACCTGCCGGGCCGTGGTCTGAGCAGCCCCATTGTGATCGGTGACAAAGTCTTTCTCACCTGCGCCAGTGGGCCGGATCAGTCAAACCTGCACGTCTTTTGCTTCAGCACCCAGGATGGCAAGAAGGTCTGGGAGCGCGTGATGAAAACCACGGGCCGCACCATGACGCACAATAAAACCAGCGTGGCAGCCGCCACCATGTGCAGTGATGGCGAGCGCGTCTTTGCGCTGTATTCCTCCAACGATCTCTTTGCCTTCGACCTCGCTGGTGACCTCCTTTGGCTGCGTGGCCTAACGTATGATTACGCCAATGCTAGCAACAGCCTCGGCATGTCCTCTTCCCCCGTCGTCGTGGGAGATACCCTCATCGTGCAGAGTGAGAACGACAGCGAATCTCTTGCCGTGGGTATCGATGTGACCACGGGCAAAAACCGCTGGAAGAAGGAGCGCCCCAAAGCGGCCAACTGGACCAGCGCCGTCATCTTTCAGGATGTCGTGGCCCTGCAATCCAGCAAGGGCCTCACGGGTATCAATCCGCGCACTGGAGAGACCGTGTGGGATTACACCGATGGAGCCTCCACCATCCCCAGTTCCGCCGTCACCCAGACGGCCATTTACGTGCCCTCCAGCGGCATCACCGCCCTGGTCCCCGAAAAAGGTGCGGCCTCCCAGCTCTGGCGTGCCTCAGGTCTGAAGCCCGGCACAGGCAGCCCGCTCGTCCTGGGAGATTCCCTCTACGTCCTCAACAGCACCGGAGTGCTCCTCAAAGCCAGCATTGCCAATGGTGATGAAGCCTGGAAACTCCGCCTCAAAGGCCCCATCAGCGGCTCCCCCGTCGCCGCAGGAAAATACATCTACATCGCCAGTGAGCGCGGTGACTTCCAGGTCGTGGACACCACGGCCCCTGAAGGAGAGATTGTCCAAACAGTCGCCCTCAAAGACACCATTCTCAGCACCCCCGCGATCAGTGGCGGTGCCGTGTTCATCCGCAGCGACAAGAAACTTTGGAAGCTGGAGTGAGGCTAAACCTTCTCACTCCCCCTTGTGATAATAGACATCAAATCCGCAGCTCAGATTTAGCCTAACAAGGCGGATCATCTGCGCAGGATCAAGCATGGGGCCACCCTGCCCAATGCTGAGCCAATAGCAGACAACACCGACTCTCCATCCCTGATGGCAAAGCACCTCAATCTGTGATTCGGCATGTTCGACTTGATCAAGAATCCAATCCACATGCCGTCTTACATCTCTGGATTCGACATATCCCGCAGAACGCAAAAACCAGCCAGAAGAACGTCGGCTTTTGGCACTGGGATTCGGAAAAGAGCCAGCCACCTGGGTCTTTGTCGGCTCCACCTTGAGCAAGGCCGTCACCTTTTCTGGTGACTCGGTCTTGTGGTAAAACCGCAGTGTGGCGTAGGTTTCCACACAGG
>JAOZVT010000390.1 GCA_025869455.1 Prosthecobacter sp. | reverse complement strand
GACGAGATACCAACCAAGCCGATGCCACGCCCGGTTTCCTGCCCGGACTGCGGGCGGCCAATGCCTTTGGATGGTCCCATGTGGTTATGCCCGGCGTGTTTAGCAGCGAATTTTTTTGGCTCTGAAGGGGCAGAACCCATGAGCATGGATGAACCCATGCGGGCGGAGGGGGACATGATCGGGCGCTATCGGCTCATTGAGCCGATTGGTGAAGGCGGATTCGGCATTGTCTATCGTGCAGAGCAAACGCTACCCTTTCAAAGACAGGTGGCGCTGAAGCTGATCAAACCAGGGCTGGACAGTCGCATGGTGGTGGCACGTTTTGATGCGGAACGGCAGGCCCTGGCGCTTCTAGATCATCCGAACATCGCGCGTGCTTTAGATGCCGGGACGACGGATGACGGGCGACCATTTTTCGTCATGGAACTGGTGGATGGCCTGCCCGTGAATCTCTTTTGCGCCAAGCATCGGCTGAAGCTGGATGAGCGATTGAAGCTGTTTTTGGACATCTGTTCTGGGATGGAGCACGCGCATTTCAAAGGTGTGATTCATCGTGATCTGAAGCCTTCCAATGTCATGGTGACATTGGGGGAAGAAGGACAACCGCCGAAGGTCACCATCATTGACTTTGGCATTGCCAAAGCCTTGTGGCAGGAGCTGACGCCGCACACGCTTTATACGCATCCTCGGCAGATGCTGGGCACGCCGGAGTACATGAGTCCTGAGCAGGCGCTGCATGGCGGGCTGGATATTGATACCCGCGCAGATGTGTATTCGCTGGGGGCGCTTCTCTATGAAATGATCACCGGGCAACCTCCACTGAGCGGGGCAGTTTTGTCTCAGGTAGGTTTGGCGGAATGGGTGCACGTGATTCGGGATACGGTACCGATGCGGCCATCCCGCCGGCTCGCCACGCTGGGGGCAGATGCGCATGATTTACGACTGCTGACTTCACGGACCGAGAATGAACTGGACTGGGTGGTGCTGAAGGCATTGGCCAAGGAGCGTGAGCGCCGCTACCAGACGGTGCGGGAATTCGGTGAAGATGTGCGTCGCTTTTTAGAAGATGAGGCCGTGAGTGCGCGGCCACCGAGCCTTAGCTACATCACGCGCAAGTTCGTGCGCCGGCATCAGGGACAGGTCTTTGCCGCTGTGGTGGCTGTGGCGGTTTTGATTGTGGGTTCACTGGTCAGCTTTGGCATGGCGATGCGTGCTGAAAAGGCAGAAAAAAGAACCCGTCAGGCGTTTAGTCTGTCTGATACCTCTGCGGCGCATGAAAAAGTGGCTAACCATAAGTATGGAGAGTCGGTGGCGTTGCTGTGCCGTGCCTTGCGCATGGATCCGCAAAATCGTGAAGCGACCTTTCGCTTACTAACGCTTTTGTCGGAGGCTCCCGTGGGGGTGCTGGATTGCCCTTCTTTGCAGCACAATGAATCACTCTGGCAGGGCAGGTTTCTGCCGCCAGATGGACGGCAGATTTTGACAGCCTCCATGCGCAATGGATCGCTGAAATTGTGGGATTGGAAGCCTGGGGAGGTCAAGCCTCGACGTAGCTTTTCCATGCCTGATCCGATCACCTCCTTTGCAATTTCGAGCGATGGTCAATGGGTAGCTTCAGGCAGTGTTTCTGATAAGGTCTGCCAAGCTAGGGTGTGGTCGGTGGCGAACGGGAAGTTGCGCGGGAAAGCTCTGGAGATGCCGCTAAGTCCGCAGATTCAAAATGGTGTGCCTAACCAAGTTTTAGCCATGGGTTTTTCTCCAGATGGAGATGTGCTGTACACGGCGTGTTCGGATAAGGTGATACGCGCCTGGCAGGTGGCCGATTCAGCATTGATCTGGGAGGTGACATGCCGCTCCATACCTCGTTGCTTGGCGGTGTCCCCTGATGATACACGGGTGGCAGCCGGGTTTGATAATACCTTCCTGGGTTTGTATGAAGCGCCTACGGGAAAGGTTGTTTATGAGGCCGCTGTGCAGCGCCATCCGGTGACTGGGGTCATGTTTAATCCTGATGGGAAAAAGGTGCTGGTGACCGGCGGGGATACTTTTTCTGCCGTGCTGGATTCCAAGACCGGGCAGAAGCATGGCAATCTGGAGCATCATGATCGCCTGTATGCGCTGGCGGTGGAATCCAGCGGGGAGCGTGTAGCGACAGGCGGCCTGGATGGCTATGTGAGGCTGCGTTCCATCAAAGGACGGTTCATTCGTGCGGAGCGCGCACCGGATGTAGTGCGTGCTTTGGCCTTCTCCGCCGATGGTGAAAAGATGGCGGTGGGGACCCAAGAACCGAATGCTAGTTTATCCATTCTGGATGGACTCAAAGGAACGCCGATGGGGGCACCTTTGCAGATGCATCGTGTCGTTTCAGACTTGTCATTTCATCCTGATGGCAAGCATGTGCTGGTGACCTCGCATTCGGAAACTGCCGCGGTCATTGACATCCGATCACGTAAGCTTTTGCCGAGGACTTTGCAGATGGGGGAGGATATTCTGGAAGGCGGATTTTTACCCAAAAATGATGGCGTGTATGCTTTGACGGCGGCGGGTAAGTTGATCCGTCAGGATTGGCCGGAAAAACAAACGGTGCCACTCTTGGAGTTAGGCCGGAAGCCATCGGCTTATGCGTTTTCCAAAGGGGAATCTCCTCTGGCTGTGGTGGCGGGCGGGTCTAGACTGTGCGTGGTGGATCTAGCCGCCTGGAAGATCAAGCAGGATCTGACGATGCCCAATACGGTGGTGGATGTGGTGATGCGTCCGCTGGTTGATCAATTGTTAGTCCTGGATGCGCTGCGTTTGAATTTGAAAAGGATCTCCCTGAAGACAGGCAAGGAACTGCAACAGATGAAATCCAATGCCGGGGTGGTGACAGCGATGACCTTAAGCGAAGATGGCCAATTTATCGTGACGGGACATGAAGGTGGAGTGCTGGTGTTTCATGATTTGAAAACTGGCAATCAACGCCAAGTGCAGTCGCGTACCAAGGCTACTATTCTGAGTTTAAGCATGGATGCAGGCGGTAAGCATGTGGTGTCAGGTTCGACGGATGCACTGCTGTATTTGTGGGATGTGGAAAAAGCAGCCGAGGTGCCGACGGCCCTGACCCGAACCCCGCGTCACTCAGACAATGGAATGTCCGGAGGGATCAAGACTGAGTTTACCCGCGATAGTGCGCAGTTTTTAAGTTATAATTCTTTGGATCTGCGGGTGCGTAGTTTTAGCGCAAGCACTGGGCAACACAGTGGACCGTATCTCACGCTGAGAAGTCCTGTCAGTCACCTCGCGCAATCTCCAGATGGAGCCTTGCTGCTGACGGCGGAGATGGACAATCGGGTGTCACTTTGGAACTTAGAAAAACACCAGCCAGCCGCGAGCAGTATCCAACTGAACACGCCTGTCATGAGTATCTCTTTTGCTGAAAATGGGGAGATGGCTTTAGTGGTGCAGAAGAATGGTGAGCTGAAGGTGTTTGATTTACCGCCCATGCAAGGGACTCCACTGCCTGAATGCTTCCTCCGTTTTGCGGAAGGTTTTGCGCGTTGGCGACTGACTTCTGAAAACGTGCTGCAAGTGGTGAGCTATGAAGCCTTTGATGCAGCAAGGAAAGAAGTGCTGGCTTTGCCGGAAGATTCTCAAGACGTTCAGTTGACCTGGATGAAGTGGCTAGCGAGTGATCCTGATAAACGCAGTGCGAGACCACAGTGAAGTTATTTCACTAACCTTGTAACGAATCAGGGGAAATAGGGTGAGTTTAAGTAGCAAGTCTTGTCTGCTATGACTGTATTTCCCTTTTTATCTCTTCGCTTGGTTGCCTTGTGGTTGGCGGTTCTCACCCTGAGTTCTCCATTGCTGGCGCAGACCATCAATAGTTTTCAAGTGGTGGATCGTGGAGCTGAGGGAGGCTCATCCAATTTGATCGAAGCCGATGGCGTGGATGGTGATGGAAACACAAACAGGCATTACGTGCGTTGCTCTAGCAATGTGACCTTTCCTTCCGCTGGGACTTACCGCGTGCGTTACCAATTGCTCAATCAATCCGGGGTGACTGTGGCGGATGTTTACAAAGCTTTGGGCACATTGACAGCAGGAGCGACGGTGGCGGATACGTCAGACATCATTGATTTTGAGCAACGAATCAGTGCCTACGAGCGCACCCGCCTGAAGGTCGAGATATCCCGCCGTGAGTCCACGGGTTCACCTGCACCCTTTGATTTTATTTGGCTTCCTGCGACTAGCAGTACTGAGGCAACGGGGCGCACCTTTTACCATTTTCCCAGCACCACGACCGGGGATGCCGCACGCAACGTGATCGCCCAGATGACGGGGGCTACCTTAGCGGTGCGGCGTTACCTCGTGGATACCGTATCGGGAGTGGAATATGTGCATGCAGCGGGCGGCTTCCGTCTGCTGCGCTATGATGCCTGGGATAGTTTTGTGAACCCAGCAACAGACATATCGGTGGATCTGCAACTGGAACTCCGTCGGGTCTCTGATGATGCGATTATTCAAGTCAAAGACGCGGGAGGCACTGCCGTTGATTCGATCATCAAGTCATTTACCGTCTCCATCACTCCATGGACCGTCCAAGGTGGCATCAAAGTACCATCAACTGTGACGGGATCGAGTTTCGAGTTGCTGGATCTGCGCTTGGATCCAGTCGGGTGGCTGGACTTTGATGAAGAATATTACGTCCACATGATCGTGGCCCACGAGGAGACCTTGGGGCAGGCGAAAGTGGTGGGGAATACATTTGATACCCCCGACGCTCAGTTTTTTCACTTCAATGGAAACCTAGCCTTTGGAGGGATCACGACTCAGTTCACGGCACTCAATGGCAGCATCACCACGGTTAATACTGCCGAGCCTCGATTGAATCTCCCCGTGGCTTTGAATGGCGGTTTCATTGTTGGGGCAGCGGGTTACACCTTTGGAGACGGAAACAGTTTTCCAGTGATTTTGAAGCCGGGTGGATTGGCTGATTTCCGTGGGCAGTCATTCTCAGTCTTGGCCCCGAATGACGATAAAGCTCTGCAAAATGGGGTGCAGTTTAAGAGGGATAATCTAGTGCTTAGACAAACGGGTTTGAGTGCTGATGTTTCGACTTGGTTACCTGTGGGCAGTGGATACAGCAGTTCTCTTGTGGGGAATGTTTTGCAAAATAAGTTAGGCCCATCAACGAGCGTGAATCTCAATCAGAATCTGGTTCCGACGACGACGGTGACGTTTACAGGCGATCCAAAGTTTTATGTGCATGAGGAGACCAAGCCTTTTAAGATTGAAGCTTCGCAGATTACCTGGAGTCCATCGTTGGCTCGATTTACTTTAGCGGCCACGGCTGTGCATTCTGTGCGGAAGCCCTTGTTGGATGCTATGCAGGCTATTCCTGGGCTGACGAACGAGATGAAAAGCAAGGCGAGTAACGATGGCTACTGGAATGAAGTGGCCACCGTGGATGCTGCACCTTACATCCAGGCAAGCGCTACGGGGGCGGCACAATTGACAGCAACAGTGGGCTTGAACCCGAACGCCAATTTTAAAGCGAATTTCCCGAAGGACACGACCATTGCATGGGCATCGGGGTCGGTTAAAATCGAGGCTGATTTGCTGAATACCACGATTGGTGGTTTGAATGGAGTGGCCAGTGTCGGCGTGAAGTATGGGCGGCACTGCAATGAGGTCACGAAGAAATGCCCTGGTGGAGCGGAAAGCTTCAATACCTATCAAATCAGTCCGCTCAGTTCGCATCTCTCCTTTACTCAACATGGGGGACTGCACGCCCGTGGTAACACATCCGGCTCACACTTGATCAGTTGGGGTGTTTTGAATGGAACGTCACCTGCGGCGCATGAGGCCTTGACTCCGTTTGTGCTTGGCAATTTCCTGATGAGTGGGCATTTCCTGTCGAGCAATCTGCTGCCGTTTAACAATGGCACGGCTCCAGCCTACATCCTTCTACGTGGTGTGGATCCGAATGATCTGACGGTGACTGAGTTGCCAAACTCGGCGGCTTATGTGACTGGGGCAGGGGATTATGCGGGGATCAATTTGAGGGCGACTGGGTCTGATGCGAATCGTTCTTTCCGCAGTCGTTTAGGGGGTAGTTTGTCTGACCCTTACACATTGGCTCCGAACTCGAAGTTTTATGTGCGTTATAGCGGCGTCAGCGGCGTGCAGCAGGCTCCTGGCGGCTTGGCTTCTGCCTCAGGGATGCTGATGGGTTACCCGGTGGTATTTGACTCTTTTGCTCTCAATTGGTTGAGCAATGAAAACCTCCTTTCGCGCACGGATGGGACACTGCTGGTTCCGCCTCCTTCGGACTTTACTCTGGAGTTTGATAACCTGACTTTCACTTGTCTGGGTGCCCCTTCCGTGGCGGGAGTTAAAGACGAAAGTGCGAGCGGAGAATTGGACTATTGGGATGCTCCCTTTGATGCTTTAGGCATTGAATTCAAACAAGAAGGTGAGTGCGATCCAGCGGCGGGTTCTTTGACCGTGGCGATGAAGCTTTCGGCCAAAAATGTGGCCCAGCCTTTGATCGGCACCTTGGGGTTTGCTCAGTCTGGGCAGATCATCCGGCCTGCGGATCATCTGGCAGATATTACATCAGAGTTGCCACTGCCTGCGGTGATGTATGTGGATGGACCCAAGCGCACCTCGGACTCGCCCGCGGAGACCTATGCCTTTACGCCCGTTCGCCAAGCTTATCTGAATCATGAAGGATCAGACAACCGTCCAGGGGGTGGAGATCGGATCGGGTACTGGAATCTGGTGGGATTGATGGATGTGCCGTTTTTTCAAGACCTGCGCGTGCATGCTCATACCAGTGCCAATCCTGCGGCTCCGCTGGCCAGTCTGTACATGATGGGGGGCTGGGGTGATCTTTTTGATGACCGGAATTTCGACGGTGCTCACAAAGGGTTCACGGGGACGAATGCGGAGGCTTATCGCAGCAGCAATAGTGATCGCGTCCATGCCAAGCAAGAATGGTTAGGCCTCATCCATTTTGACTATCCTTTGCAGTGGAGCAGTGCCCGACGCACTTTTAAATCACCGAGTACGTTGCCGGTGGATCTCCTGGTGTTGGAGGCGCAACATCGGGTGGATTATCTGAGCCCGCAGCAGGCTGAGATTTCCTTTGGCGTGGAATACACGGGCTTACCGCGTGTCAGCATCAGCAATGCGTTGACGAATCTGGTGGATGAAAATGTGGGGGTGGCCAGCAGCATTGCGAGATCGGCGGGTGACCAGGTTTTTGCTGGTATTGAGGACGGTGTGAATGGTTTCTCTGATTTGCTTTCAGATCGTATTGACGGATTGGTGAGCGAGGCTGTGGATGGTGTGATCTCACCGGGATTGGATGCGTTTTTTGAGAATGTGAAAACGGCGGCTGCAGATGCCATCAGCACTCAAGGTGATGTGCGGCTAGCTGTGAAAGGGGTGGTGGATGCGTATTTGCGCCCATCCGGTGGTGGCGGTGGACCTGCACCAGCAGGGGGTGGGCTAGGCGCTGCAGTAGCTCCTCCTTTGGTGCCATTGTCCATACACTTGTCCTCGTTGATTGGGGATGCCGATGCGCCTGCGGGATTGGCGCCATCTTTGAATATTCGGTTAGGCGGTATCGAGCGTTCTTTGTATGCCTTTGCCGGAGATGCGGGTGATTTAGAAAATCCATTAGCGAGTGCTGGCATTTTAGGGCGTGATCAGTTTGGCAATCGCATGGTGATCGGAAGTCTGGTGAAGAATCTGGTCACTGACTTAGCGCCTGATTATTTGAATGTGATCGATGGTCAGGCACGGTTTGGGTTCATCAGTGAAGCAGAGGGCGCGATTTCGCAGATCCAGGGCTCCTTTAATCAGATCCAGGAGTCGATTTCGAGCCTGCGTGCTCAACTCAAGCCCTTGACACCGAATGCGTATTTTCTCGATCAACTGACTGACTTGCAAGCCCAGTTGGATGTGGATCTGGAGGCGTTGGTCTTGAATGCCTTGGCGGATGCCGTGCAGGCTTACCTGGATCAAGTCTTTGATGAAGCTGAGAATACGCTGCCGAATGCGGCGGCAGTGAATGCGTATCTGGATCGGCTGCGTGGTGATATTGAAAATCGGGTGCGTCGGGAATTGATGTCGCGGCTGATGGCGACTCCGGCGATCAATGGTGTGCAGGAGGCGATTCGTGAACGCTTGCAGGTGGTGAACCTGGCGTATCGCGAAGTCGTGGATGCTGCGTTTGAAGAGGTGAATCAAGTGATCCGAAAAGCTTTGTCAGCATCGCTTTCAGGCCTGGATGATTCTTTGAGCGGTTATGCCAAAGGCTTGGGAGATGTGCTGAAGTCGGGTCGTGTCACCGGGCATGCACACATTCAGCAAGACGCGCTGCGGGAACTCCGGCTGGATGCGCTGGTGGAACTGGGCATCCCAGATGAAAGTCCTTTCCGATTCGATGGCTTTGTGCGTTTTCAGCAGTTGGATGCTGTGGGGCCGAGTAGCGGAAGTACCTTGCCTGGAACACCTTCGCCTGTGTCGGCGGGAGAAGTGACTGTGGGTGCACGGAACACTTCTCTGGAATGGCTGAGCCCTGGCATGAAAGCGGATGTGGAGGCTTCGGTGGGTTTTTATTTACTCAATGGGGCACCGGTGCCGATCAGTGTCGGCGGACGCTTTGAGACCATCGGTACCATGGGGTTTGGCGGTGCGGAGGTCACGGATGTGAAGGGCACCGTGAAAATTGGCATGGCACCAGGGGAAGACGGATTGGTGTTGGGAGAAAACTACGTGGGGCTGGCCGGTGCGGTGCGTTTGTCAGGATCAGGGCTAGAAGGGGCAATCTTTTTGGGACGTGCCTTTACCACAGAGCCGATTGTTTTTCTGAATCCTCAGTTAGGTGACTTGCTCGGCAATGGCGGATTTACCGGCGGCTATGTCTATGGCGCGGGACGCATCCCGATTGTGGACTTTGGCTGTTTGCTCAATCTTTCTGCGGGGGTCGGTGCCGGGGTGTTTTATGCAGCGGAGGGACCGACCTGGGGCGGGCAAATGAATATGAGTGCCAGTGGGGAGGCTCTGTGCCTCATCAGTGTTCGTGGAGATGTGGACCTCATCGGCGTGAAGCGCGGGGATGACTTCCGTTTCTCCGGCCAGGGCCGCATCAAGGGCAAGGTGGGGGCCTGCCCATTATGCAAG
>JAOZVT010000389.1 GCA_025869455.1 Prosthecobacter sp. | reverse complement strand
CTCCGGCACTCTTTGTGCCGGAGGTTTTTTTATCAAAGGGCCGACACTCATCCCGAAAAGAATTCCTGAAAAGGACGCAGGATGTGAGACACCAGCTCGTAGAAGCACTTCGCCCTTCGAGTTTTAGAAATCTCTTTCTCGCGCCTATCTTGCCCCTAACATTTCAATGAAATGAAGTCCAAACACATCGGGTATCTTCTTTTTGGCCTTATCATTACCATCGGCCTATGGATCTCATTCCAGGCAGGTGGGCCTGATGAGATTTCGTCGGCTGAATTGAAGGCTCAGCCCCATGTGGATACCGAGTCTCCCCCTCCAATGGAACTTGCTAGGGGCAGCCAAAAATCCAAGGTGGCCTTGGACCTACCCACCAACACTTCGATTGGGCCAGACTTCTCTGAAGCAGCCATTCTATCTGTCATTGAGGATGCCTCCATCTCCTATAGCGCGAGCGAGTTGCCCAAAATTCAGCCTTACCTCCTGCATCCAGACCCAGATATCCGGACAGCGGCCCTCCAGGGAATGCTCGTTTTAGGAGACGCTGCCGCTTCTCCCATGCTACGAGCTGCCGCTAAGGAGACCACGAATCCACGTGAGGCGGTTGCCCTGATGGATGCCGCAGACTACTTGGAACTCCCCTCAGCACCGATCAAACTGAAGCGAAAATCCGGCACGCCCCAGTCCCCCAAACAGCCAGCGAGTCCCGCTCAACCCTGATCCGCTTTATCCCCCCCTAGGGCAACCGTTTTCGCTGTCGGTAACTCGTGGGCGTCAGTCCTGTGCGTTTCCGGAAATGCTGGGTGAAGGCGCTTTGATCCGTAAATCCACAGTCTTTGGCTATTTCGGCTACTGAACGACTGGTGGACTCCAAAAGCTTAGCTGCCGCTAGAACTCTGGTTTTCAGCAGAAACTCCTGGGGTGTGATCCCAAAGGCTGCCTGGAAACGTCTTTGCAATTGCCGGAGAGACTGGCCGCATGAGACTGCCACTTCATCAATGAGGAGGGGTTTGGCAAAATCCCGGCGGATCACCTCCACCGCCTGAGCCACGGTCTGGAAGACGGGCAATCGGCGCTCTTCTTCATCGGGACGCCGCAGAAGTCCCATCACCCCCTGGATCTCTCCCTGCCGATCATGAACAGGGAGTTTGGTCACAAGAAACCAATCTGGCATGCCTTGGCGATCCCACCACAGCTCGATCCGCTCAATGGTTTGGGCCTTGCCCTGCAAAAGCTGGTCGTCGTCATCCACATAAGCCTGGGCCATGCTGCCAGGATTCAAATCAAAGTCAGTCATCCCGAGAATCTCAAATTCATCCTGCATAGAGTACCGCTGCCTCAGGCCCTCACTGGCAAACATGAGATGCCCCTGCCGATTCTTGGCAAAGAAATAAACGCCTGGAATGTGGTCAAACAAACGATGGAAAAGCGCGGTGGGGGCTAAGCTGGCTACCCAACGATTGCGCTCCTTTTCCCAACGCTGAATCACCGCCATCGGTCTTTGGCGCTGAGGGCGTGGTTTTAGAGGTGTCGCAAATCGCATCATCTTTGTCGTGACGATTCTCTGCTGGTTTGCGTTAAAGTGCAATACCCCAGCCATCATGAAACCCATTGTCCAAATCTCCCTCGACCTCACCAACATTGACGAAGCGCTTGAAACCGCTGCCCTAGCCATGCGCGCCGGCGTGGATTGGCTGGAGGCTGGCACTCCTTTGATCCTGGCGGAAGGACTGCATGGTGTCCGCGCCCTGCGCAAAGCCTTTCCGAACACGCCTATCGTCGCCGATTTAAAGACCATGGATGGCGGTTATCTCGAGGCAGAAATGATGGCCAAAGCGGGGGCGACTCATGTGGTCGTCATGGCGCGTGCCCATGAGGAAACCATCAAATGCGTGGTCAAGGCTGGGCAGGATCACGGTGTCAAAGTCATGGGAGATAACATGGTCTGTCCAGACATGGTGCAGGGGGCCAAGTTTCTAGAAGACCTAGGCTGTGACTACATCATCCACCACATTGGCTATGACGAACGCCGAGGCATCGCAGCGGCAGGTCGGCGCATGCCGAGCCCGCTGGACCAACTCCGCGAAGTGGTGAATGCCGTCAAAGTACCCGTTCAAGCCGTGGGCGGACTCAGCCTGGAACAAGCGATCCAGTGCCCCCAATACGGAGCACCTCTGGTGGTGCTAGGTGCCCCACTAACCATTGATGCAGACTCTTTCAAAACCGCCGATGGCGACCTAGAAAGCTCCCTGCGTATGATTTGTGAGGCCGTTCACGCCCAAACGGTAAGTCGCTAAGCTGATGAGCTAGAGGGTCGAATTTTTGGGCGGAGCTTTCACGAGCTAAAGCTCTGGAGTACTTAGCTCAGACCTCTTTCAAGGTTCTCCCAAGTTCTAAGTCGCTAAAGATCAGGCACAACTTCAGCCTACGCAGAGCAAGGCCCCAGGAAATTTTGGTGACTTTGACGGGTGAGTCCTGGGGGGATCTGTGCTTAAATATCGCGCATGACAAATCGACCTTTTTTATCCCGACTGTCATGGCGGTCAGTTTTGGGTCTGGGATTTCTCATGGCAGCCTCTGGCATCGGGCTTGCCGAAGTCGCTCCCGCTGGAATCACTCAACCAAAAGATCCTGTCATCGAGGCCCAAGGAAGCTCAGGAGCCGCCCTATCTGCCCTGGAATCTTCCATACGGAGTGTGGAAAAGGATCTCAAAACCGAGCGCGAACGTCTCAGTACCTCCTTAGCGCCAGACGAAAGAGCTGAAGTGGAGGCAAAGATCAAGGCCCTTGGGGAAAAGCGGGATGACCTGCTGAACAACTTGGAATTTGTCGTTACAGGCATTGATCCCGAAGTCTTCGCGGGTACCCCAAGCCAGCCGCTGGACCTGCAAAGTGAGACGCGCGACCTACTGCTCCCCATCGTTCAGGAACTGAAGCAACTGACGGCTTCTCCCCGCGAGGTAGAGAGCCTGCGGCGGCAAGTGACCACGCTGCAAGAACGCGGATTGCTCTATGCCAAGGCGGTGGAGCGAATCGAACAACAGATCAAACAGGATAGCGATGAGCTTCTCTCTCCCCTCCTGAAAGACCTCCTCATCACCTGGAAAAAGCGCCAGAACGAGGCAGAAACAGAGCTAGCCGTCACGGAATACAGGCTCGCTGAAGTCGAAGGAAAACGCAGTGGGGTGTTCGGCACTCTCAAAGAAATTGTCAGTAGTTTTTTCCGGCAACGTGGGCTGAACCTCATGATCGCCTTCTTGAGCAGTGCCCTCATCTTTGTCGGCATGCATCTTCTCTGGGGAAAGCTGCAAAAGCTTCCTGTTCTGAGGAAGAAACACAAATCCTTCAGCCTGCGACTGGTCATGGTCACCTACCATGCAGCGACCTTCCTGATCTCCATGTTTGTGGTTCTCATGGTCTTTTACTTGGCCGGAGACTGGGTCCTGCTCGGTGTAGCCATCTTGTTTTTGGTCGGGATCGCCTGGACGGGAAAACAGACCCTACCCGTCGTCTATGAGCAGCTTAAACTGCTGCTGAATCTAGGCACGGTTCGGGAGGGAGAACGTGTCATTTACAATGGACTGCCGTGGGAGGTCCGCACCGTGGGCCTATTCTCGGGTTTGCATAATCCGGCGCTGGATGGGGGGCACATACGGCTGCCGCTGCGTGATCTTATGTCCCTGGTTTCACGCCCGTGTGAGGATGAATTGTGGTTTCCTAGTGAAGTGAATGACTGGGTTTTTCTCAGCGATGGCACCCATGGTAAAGTGGTCAGTCAGTCTCCCGATTGGGTTCAATTGGTCCTCCTGGGAGGGAGCCGCCGCACCTACCCTACTGCTTCTTTCTTGGAACTGTGCCCAGAGAACCTGGCCAAAAACTTCCGCGTCAAAAGCGTCTTCGGCATTGATTACCGCCATCAAAGCATCTGCACCACTGAGGTGCCTGAAAAATTCAAACAACGTCTGGAACACGAACTCCGTGAAGTCATCGGCGCGGAGAATCTTAAAAACATCAATGTCGAGTTCTGTGAAGCTGCGGCTTCCTCCCTGAATTACACGATTTTGGCAGATTTTTCGGGGGCCGTGGCCCAGCGGCAGGCTTTTTTAGGCCGGGCGATTCAGCGTATTTGTGTGGATGCTTGCAACGAGAACGAGTGGACGATTCCCTTTACCCAGATCACAGTGCATCAGGGCGATTCTGCCCGCCCTGTTTATGGAATTTGATCTGATTGTGACCTTGGTCACCTTGGTTGGTGCGGTGGTTCTCTTTGCAACGGAGAAACTGCCAGTGGATATCGTGGCCCTATTGGTCACGGGCGTGCTGCTGGGCTTCCAGGTGGTGACCGTGGAAGAAGGAATCGCTGGGTTTGCCAATCCCGCCGTCATCACCGTGGCCTGCATGTTTGTGCTGAGTTCCGCTCTGCAAAAAACGGGAGCGCTGGGGTCCATAGGGCGTCTGCTTTCCAAAGGTGGCGGAGGCGCTGGGATGCTCTGCTTTCTGGTCATGCTGTGCGTCGCCCCGGTCTCAGCTTTCGTGAATAACACCGCTGCTGTGGCCGTTTTCCTCCCTCTGGTTTTTGCCGCTGCCGCTGCCCGCAAGGTACCTGCCTCACGCGTCCTCATCCCCTTGAGTTATGCAGCCCAGTTCGGAGGGGTCTGCACCCTCATTGGAACCTCCACCAACCTGCTAGTGAACTCCATCGCGGAGAATTCAGGAACCAGCGGTTTCAGCATGTTCGAGTTTGCCCCACTGGGCCTCATCATGTGCTTTATTGGAGGCCTGTTTCTCCTCCTCTTTGGTCGTTGGTTGCTACCTCACCGCCGTGCTTCTCAACTCACGGATACCTATCAGCTTGGCGAATACGTCACTGAGCTACGGGTCATGGAAGACTCCCCGCTTGTGGGAGAAAGCATCGGTAAAACGCCTCTGTCACGTGAGTATGATGTCAGTATTCTGGAGATTCGCCGTGGAGGTCTGACCCTGCTAGCCACGGTTGGACAGGTCATTTTAGCAAATGACCTGCTGCTAGTGCGCGGTCAAGCCTCCAAGCTGATGGCGGCCAAAACAGCCCTGAAAATCGTCATTGAGCCTGAGTTTAAACTCAAAGATGAAGCCCTGAAGACAACAGACCTTCAGCTCTGTGAGGCCATCATCCCACCGGGGTCCCCCTACGCGGGCCGAACCCTCGAAGAGCTCCGGCTCGGCCGTAGAACGGGGGTGATCGCCCTCGCCGTGCAACGCACTGGCCATGTGGTGCGGGAAAAGCTAGGCAGTCTGCGCATGCGCTTCGGGGATGCTCTCCTGCTGCTTGGAGATCGGGAAGGTATTGACCGTCTGCGCAGTGAGAGTGGCCTGTTGATTCTCAATGAATTGGAGAGTTCTTCTCTGCACCGCCATAAAGCGCCCTTGGCACTCTTGGTGATGGTCGCCGTCGTGGCCCTGGCCGCCCTGAAGATCCTGCCTGTTCTTGTTTGTGCCCTGCTTGGCGTGCTCGTACTGATCATCAGCCAAAGCCTCCGGGCAGATGAGGCCTATCAGGCCATTGACTGGCGCGTGCTAGTCATGCTCGCAGGCATTCTCCCGCTCGGTGTCGCCATGCAAAAAACTGGAGCAGCCCAGGCGGTGGCCGACTTTGCCCTGAACTTTGCCGGGCGTGACAATCCCACCAGTGTCCTAGCCGCGATCTACCTCGTCACGGCCATCCTTACCGAATGCATGAGCAACAACGGCGCGGCAGTCCTCCTGGCTCCCATCGCCATTTCCACTGCTCACAGCATGGGCCTGGACCCCAAGCCTTTCCTGGTCGCCGTGACCTTTGCAGCCTCCACCAGTTTTGCCACGCCGATTGGTTATCAAACCAACACCATGGTGTACAATGCTGGCGGCTACCGTTTCAGTGATTTCCTACGCGTCGGCATTCCCCTGAACCTCCTGTTCTGGGGAATCGCCGTGTACTTCATTCCCAAATTCTGGTCTTTCTCCCTTTAGGCCCCAAGACTCAGGAAGCCATTTTAGCAGCTAGCTGAACAGCCGCCAGCAGGCTCCCGCCATTCGCCTTCCCCTGCCAAGCGATGTCACAGGCAGTGCCGTGATCCACACTGGTGCGCGGCACTGGCAGTCCCAGGGTGGTATTTACGGCGGAATCAAACGCCAGCGCTTTCAGCGGAATGAGAGCCTGATCATGATACATGCAGATGTAGGCATCCACGGTCTTTCGCTTCGCTGCGATAAACGCCGTATCGGGTGGTAGTGGCCCTTCGATCGTCATGCCTTTGGCCTGTGCTGCGGCAATGGCTGGCTGAATGATCTTTTCCTCTTCCCCCTGACCAAACAAACCATGTTCACCCGCGTGCGGATTCAGACCGCAGACGGCTAGTCTCGGCTTCCTCCCCAATGCTCGCTGCACGGCTGTTGCTGTGAGTTCAATCACCTCCAGAATCCGCGCTGAGGTCAGGGCAGGTACCACCTCCTGATAGCCAATGTGTACCGTCACTAGGCTGCAAATCATCTCATCTGAGAAAAACGTCATGCAGGAGCGTTCCGAAGCCATTTTTTCAGCAAACATCTCCGTATGCCCAGGGTACATGATGCCCGCAGCCCTCAGCGCCTCCTTATTGATCGGGGCGGTGGCCACGGCAGCCACTTGTTTGGCCAAAGCTGCCTGGATGCTCTTTTCAATGTAACGATAAGCTGCCGCGCCCGTTTTGGCACTGACTACCCCAGGAGTAAAACCCTCCGCATCAAACCCAAACAGATCCAGGACTGCGGGCTCGTCCAGTGTGGCGCATTTTTCATCCCACTCGATCTCGGACAAAATGCGTTTCGGCGCTGGCAATCCGGTCTGCCTAGCGCAGCGGGCTAGCAGTCGTGCATCACCAAAGATCACCGGGATGGCAACTTCCCGAATGGCTGCATTAGCCAGGAGTTGCAGACAGACTTCGGGGCCGACCCCTGCTGGGTCTCCCATGGTAACGGCGATGATGGGTTTGGACATGTAGGCCACAGCTATGCTGAGATTCTCTGCCTCCGTCAATCCTGCGCATGGGCTTCCTCACACCTTCACAGCCTCTACCCATGTTCCAGAAAGCTTCCATCATGAAACAGAAGCTGCCTTTTCCAGACTGCTTCTGAACACCAGACAAAGATCCTGCGATCGACTTACGCCTGCGGCTTCTTTTTCTTCTTTTTAGCGGGCTTGGGTTCGTCCTTTGGCGGCACCAGACCATCATCTGGCTGGTTCCACAGGCGATAAGGATCATCCAGACGGCGCATTTCAGAAAGCAGCAGGGCTTCCATTTCAGCCAGCTTGTCAGCATACTTCGGATCGCCAGCTAAATTGGTTAGGTTGGGATCATTCTTGCCATGTTCTTTGAGCAGTTCATCAGGGTTCGTGGCCAAATTAAACAACTGTGTCTCATGAACGGTGCCGTCCAAAACATCGTATTTGATCAGCTTCCAGTCGCCTTTTTTCACGCAACGCATGCCCGGCTTGGTACCGCCGCAATAGGCACCGTAGAGGACATCGCGGATGGTCTTCTCTTTGCCTTCCAGCACAGGCTTAAAGCTTGTGCCTTCATTGCTTTCAGGTGCAGGGACGTTGGCGATGTCACACAGCGTCGCTAGCGTGTCAGCCAGATAAATATTTCCCGGCACGCGCGTCCCGGCCTGAATGCCTGGCCCTTTCACGATGAACGGCACACGCCAAGTGTGTTCATACAGATTCTGTTTCCCCTGCAAACCATGGCGACCAATGGCGATGCCATGATCTGCGGTGTAAAAGATGTAGGTGTTGTCCAGTTCACCCATGGCCTCAAGTTTCGCTAAAACTCGGCCTATCTGGATATCAATGTTTTCACTGCAAGCGAACTCACGTCCGATCTCATTGCGAATGGTGCGTTCGTCACGCTTTTCCCAAACGCCACTGACCGTCGTTTCATCGCGCAAAGCTGGATGCCCATGCGGAAAAGGATGCGCAGGCAGGTAATTCACAGGAAGCTCAGGCTGCTTGGGATTGGCAGGCGGCAGATTGATCGGATCGGTATGATTCACCGCGCCATACTTGGCCAACAGCTCCGGGGTACCATCACGAGTGTCATGAGGATGCGAGAACCCAAAGTAGATGAGAAAGGGGTCCGAGTCCTTGGTAGCTTCTCGTTCAGCGAGATAGTTCATCACCTGATCTCCGTGCCAGGGACTGCCCGTTTCGTCCGTGCCACCACGTTTTTCAGCGTCGTGACGCACCGTAAACTGTTGGTTCGCCCCTTCGTAGGAGTTGCCCTTTTTACAGGTCCTCATGGTGTCATAACCTGCCCGATTAAAAACAGCCGCCATCGTGTTTTTCTCGAGATTCGGTGGGCAATGGGCCTTTGCCCCAGGACCAATCGGCAAGTGCCAAACAGATCGACCACTCATCACCATATGTCGAGATGGCGTACAAACGGCACCACTGAAGGAACCTAGATGATGAGCCGCGTCAAAGACCATCCCTTGCGCGGCTAGTTTATCAATATTCGGCGTCTGAAGAATCGACTTCGGGTTATAAAGATGCAGATCAAAAGGCGACTGATCATCCACAATGATATACAAAATGTTAGGCCGCTTCCCAGAGGATGCCGCATGAGTCAGTGATGTGAATGCCAACAAACTTGTGACCACCAAAAACGGAAGCGTTTTCACCCATTTATTGGCTAATCCCAGAGAGCCCAAGGAGGTTTTGTATTTTTGTTCCTGCATGTTTCTCATTCTTAAAGTTTGTTAACCTTGGTCACACCAGCACTCAGCGATAAATCTCGCCATGGAGCACATCCACAGGTGTATCTAGAATCTGGATTTGATTGATCGTTTTGAAATTCACATGATCACCAAAGGACCAAACGAGTTTCTTATCTGGAGTCACCTCATAGACCTGCGGATTTTCTCCCAGGTGGCCATGCCCTAGGTAGTTGCAGATCACTGTGTTGCCATTTGGCAAACGCTGAGCACCCGCCATGAGGCGCAATGGGTTGTCTGGCAGATCGTTTTCTTGCAGCGTCCACACCACTTCACCCACAGGATTCACTTCTACGACTTGATGGCCATCACCACAGGTCACCAGCCAGTTTCCGTTTTTGAGGACGATGGATTCATGCGGATCTCCAGGCACGTTTTGTTCACGCAACACTTTCCCCTCAGCATCCAACTCAACAATTTTACCCTCACCCTTGAACACCACGATGTAGTGCCCATTGGCCAGCTTTCGCGCGCCACGAAATTGATTGTGCAGTTTGATCTCGGGTTTGGTGACCAGAGGGATTTCCTTGGCGATCTTGCCTTCACGATCCACTTCGATCAAACGGCTCGTGCCACACTCCACGATCAGCACATGACCATTGGGCAAAGGCTGAGCAGCATGGCATTCCACTCCCTTTTCCGGGGCTTTGTATTCCCAGGCGACTTCCTTGCTAGGAGTCACTTCTTTGGCTCCACCCACATAGGCAAAAAGGATGTTCCCATTTGGGAGCAACCAGCAATCCTGCGGGCGCTTCGCCTCGACCCGCCACTCGATCTTACCTTCGTCACTGACGAGGCAAACCTGATCCCCACTGTAATCACAGCAAAGAAACCGATGCTTCACGGCCTCTGCTTGAAGTGAAAAGCTAAGACCGAGAAAAACGGCAAGGGACAGGAGAGGGCGAATCATGGTGGTTGGTTGGAAAATCAAGGCTTGTTCAGAATCTTGAACAACATTCAAACGCAGTTTTGCCGTCGAGTTATCGCAGAAGCTCACTAAAGATTGCTCAAGCAACCTGTCTGAGTTTCTGGTGCATCCAAGTAGGTCAGATACAATCCGCTAAGACCTTACTTCTTTTGATTTCCAGGCTTCTTACCTTTCTGTTTTGGCTTGGCTTTCATGGGCCAGTTTGCGTCATCTACATGGGCGGCTTTCATCAGAGCTTCTGCCTTGACCACCAGTTCAGGATGTTCAGCAGCAAGGTTTTTTACTTCGGAAACATCCGTTTTGAGATCATAGATTTCCAAGGGCTGGCCGGGGCCATTACGAACAGCTTTCCAGTCATCCCAGCGCACCGCCTGCAAAGGTGTACTTTCATGCAGTTCCCAGTAAAAAGATTCACGCTGAGGAGCTGGGCCACCTTTGAGATAGCTTACCAGAGATAAACCATCAGTCTTCACTCCCTCTGGAAGTTTGCTGTCTGTGAGTTCGACGACCGTCGGTAGAAAATCCCAAAAGGCCCAGGGCTCATCACTCACCCGTCCTGCGGGCACGACTCCAGGCCAGCGACTGATAGCGGCCTGACGCAAGCCGCCTTCATACAAATCACGTTTGAAGCCACGAAGCCCATTCGCTGCTTGATTGAAGCGTTTACCCAGCGCTGAGTTGGGTGGAAAAGAGGAGCCATTGTCACCAGCAATCATGACGAGTGTCTTTTCGTCCAAGTTCAAGTCTTTAAGTAAGGTGAGCAGACGACCGACATCGGAGTCCAAGCGAGTAACCATCGCTGCATAATTCTTCTCTTGTTCTGACCAAGGCCTGTCCTTGTAAATGCCCTGATCATCAATCTCAAAGTTCCCGTGAGGTAGCGTCACCGAGTAGTAAAGGAAGAAAGGCTTTGCCTGATTCTCCTTCACAAATTTCAAGGTCTCATCTGCAATGAGGTTCTGCGAATAGATCTTGCCCACGCCTTTGCCTGTGTTGCCTTCGAGAGTGACCCGTTGGTCGTCGTTATAAAGGTAGGTTGGAAAGTAGCTGTGTGCATGACGCTGGCAGTTGTACCCAAAGAAATGATCAAAGCCCTTTTTCAAGGGGCTGCCCGTGGTGTCAAACATGCCCATGCCCCATTTCCCCACACAAGCGGTGGCATACCCTTCACTTTTCAACAACGCGGCCACCGAAAAAGTCTCCGCAGGCAATGGCAACTGGCCCTCGGGTTTGATCTCATGATTTCCACGCACAGGTGAATGACCTGTATGCAAACCCGTGATGAGGGAGGTGCGACTAGGCGCACAGACAGTGGTGCCGCAGTAGGCCTGCATGTAGCGCGTGCCCTCAGCCGCCATGCGGTCAAGATTCGGTGTCTGAATCAGCTTCTGGCCATAGCAACCCAGATCTCCCTGAGCCACATCATCGCTTAAGATAAAGATGATATTAGGCTTCTTGGGCAGCTCTGCCGCGAACGTCATCAGCGGTGTCACCGCGATAGCTAAAAGTAACAAGGGTATTTTCATCAGATAAGTGGGTTGGGATTCGAAGTCGTTAGCGGCTGCTACGGGAGTCCATGATGCGCTTCATCTCAGCCGTCAGTTCGGCCACCACGTCCGGCCTAACAAGATAGAGGTTCTTCGTTTCGGCCAGGTCGTCTTTTAAATTGTAGAGCTGGCCCTCAGGATCTCCTGGGTTTGGTTTGATGACACTGGGTTTGGTAAATCCACCTGATCCCAAATGATTGATAAGCTTCCAATCTCCTGAACGAATCATCATCGTGGAGGCTACACTGCCGGCCTGCATGACAATGGGGCCACGGATAGGCTTATCGGCGGGTTGTTTGCCTTCAAGCACAGGCAAAAAGCTGAAACTGTCTGGCCCTGCACCTTCGGGAAGCCGCGTCCCGCAGACATCGGCGAAAGTAGCCAAAAGATCGGTAAAACATAGGGTCTGTTCTGTCATGGAGCCAGCCTTTACCTTGCCCGGCCATCTGACGATGAAGGGCATGCGATGGCCGCCTTCCCAAGCATCCGACTTCATGCCACGGAGTTTTCCCGCCGACCTGTGCCCGAGCCTTTCGGCATCGGATTCATACCAGGTGGGTCCATTGTCTGAGGTGAAGATCAGCAGCGTGTTTTCATCCATCTTGGCTTCTTTCAAAGCTCCTAATACACGGCCAATTTCCGCATCCACCATCATGGCAAAATCTCCATAGGGTCCAGCGGCACTTTTCCCAGCAAACTCCTTCGTGGGTAGCCAAGGAGTATGCGGTGCCGTGTAAGCTAAATACAGCATCATAGGCTTCTGCTCGGCTTCCGGCTTTTTGGCATGATCAGAAATCTGCTGGATAGCCTCTGCCGTAAACTTTGGCAGCACCTCATCCAGCGCAAGCCCTGGCGCAATGCCTCCCTCACGCCAAAAAGCCCCCTGAATCGGGGACCAGCCTTCGGAATGATTGGCTTCGATATGATCGGTAGGTGGAGTGACTGCGTGATTTCCCCGAATGAAAAAATACGGTGGAATATCCGTCGAAGCCCGCATGCCGAAGAAGCTGTCGAAGCCACAATCCACAGGGCCACCGGGTAAAACTTTGTCATAGCCCTCTTCCTGAAAACCTAGATGCCATTTCCCGACCATCGCCGTTTGATAACCTTGGGAATGCAGGAAAGAAGCCATCGTCACCTGCCCTTTTTCGATAAGCGGTTGAGTAGGCCACACCGAAACATTGGTGCGGAATGGATAACGTCCTGTCATCAAACCATAACGAGAAGGATGACAAAGCGGACCCGCTGCGTGAGCATCTGTAAACCTCATGCCTTCATGCGCTAGCTGATCAATATGCGGCGTGGCAATCTTTGATTCGGG
>JAOZVT010000388.1 GCA_025869455.1 Prosthecobacter sp. | reverse complement strand
CTTGGCTATAGCCTGCGGGAAGATTCAAGGAAGGTTGGATGTGGCTCTCCCCTGAGCGGGTGCAAGCCACCGCTCCATGCTCCACATGAATGGTTACGCTTTTTGTTACGCCTAGATGGAGAATTTCTGAGGCTGCGGCTAGTAGTGCTGGAAAGTCGGTGGCCTCCAGTGGACGACCCAAGACACGGGTGGCCTCGATCTCATTGATGATGAGGTGATCCGTGAAGGGGAGGGCGCTCAGGGCGATTTCTCGGAACAGTGGATTTTCCGTGCTGACCATGTCCACACTGGTTTCTAAGCCAGCTTGCTGAGCTTGTTCAAGCAATCGTGATGCATGCGTCCTGCCTTCTGACTCAAAGCTGTCCATGTGATCCAGCAGCATGAGGTAGCCCAAGTGAAGAATCTTGGCGCTGGTTTGTGTGCAGTTGCAGTGATTTACATCGAAGAGCGCATTGGCTCCACGCTGATGGAAAAAGGTGCGCCGACCGGTGCTTTGCACCGTCATCGCATCCGTGTAGGAAGTCGATCTTTGGTCAGTCTTGTGCAATTGACTCACGTCAATGCCGTGGGTCGCACAGTCATGGCGAATCCATCGGCCATTGGCATCATCGCCCACAAGACCACAAGCAGCGAGGGGGAATCCCGCCTGCATGGCGGCGAGGTCTTTGAGCACATTGTAAGGCCCGCCACCGTTGGCCTGCGACTCGCTCAGAATGCTGGCCAGCATGTCTTGCTGTGGGTAATGATCCACAATCTTCACGTAATCTACGATGAAGTTGCCAGCGGCCAGAATGCCTGAGCGAGGAGAGGTCATGACGGATTAAAGGCTGACAACAGTACCTGCACGCTGTGACTCCAGAGCTGCCGCGAAGATTTCATGAGTCGCGACGGCTTCTTCTGGTGTGGCGCAACCAAAACGACCTTCCAGTAGTCCGGCGCGTTCCATCAGGTAAGCGGCCCACATCTGTTGGATGACGTCTGGGAAACCGGGCTCGAAGATGCCTCCAGTCACGGCTTTGAATTGAGTGCCAAAGCCAAGATCCGTGCGCTTCCACCACTGTTCTTTACCACGCTCAAAGACCCAGAGGGTCTTGGGTTCAGCGGTGCTGTAACGTACGCCGCCATCGGTGCCGAGAATCTCAATGTACCAGGTGTTGGTAGCCCCCGGTGCGAGGCGTTTCATTTCGAGACGAAGCGGGACTTCGTGATCGGCGATGGTGGTCCAAGTGTTGAGCGTAGCGTTGTCCCAGGTATCACAATTGGTTACGCCACCTTTGCCGTCTGGGCGCTGCGGGTAACCTTTCTGAAGTTGGGCAAAAAGCCGTGTCGGTTTCCAGCCCAAACGCAGAGGCAAGTGGCAGGAGTGCATGCCCAAATCATTGAGCGCACCACCTTCGCCGCAGGTCGCATTGAGACGCTTCCAGTTAGCCGCTTTCGTTGGGTCCAAGTCGCTGCTGTGATGGAAGCCGGAAACGACTTCCAGAACGCGGCCGATCTCGCCTTTTTTGGCGATTTCATAGGCGCGCTGAGCACCTGGGAAGAAGGGCATTTCTGAGCTGCAACGGACGAAGCGACCACTGGCGTTCACAGCATCGAGAATGCGGCGAGCGGAAGGAAGGTCAATGCCGAAGGGCTTCTCAGCGAAGAGGTCTTTGCCTGCGGCAAGGACATCCAGATACAACTTCTCATGCAGATTATGCGGGACCGCCACATACACCACATCCACGTCGGGATTGGCCAGCAATTCCTTGTAGTCCGTGGTCTTCTGGGTGCAGGAAGGAATGCAGTCAAACCAAGCCAAAGTCGCTGGATTCAAATCAGCGACCGAAGTCAAAACAGGGCGCACACTCACATCCGTGAGGGCACACCAGCGGGCGAAGGCGCTGGCCATTTCGCGACCCATGAGGCCGCCGCCGATGATGCCGATGCGGACGTCTTTCATGCGGTTACCAGTTTGAGGGCTTCATCCACGCTGGCTCCATCATGCACCATGGCCATGAGTGCCTGGGTGATGCCTTTGGGATTTGGATGCTGAATGACATTGCGACCATAGACGATGCCTGCGGCACCTTGAGCCAGCAGGCCCTGAGTGCGCTCAAGGATTTCTTTGTCGCTCACGCGACCACCCCCACGAACGAGGATCGGGATGCCTGAAGCAGCGGCGATGACTTTATGATAGACATTCACGTCATCGGTAGGGTCCGCCTTCACGATGTCGGCACCCAGTTCCACGGCCTGACGGACGAGGTAGGTGATGGCGGTTTCATCGCCGTTCACCATGTAACCGCCAGCGATGCTGTTGGCCTGGAAAACCAGCGGCTCAATCATCATCGGCATGCCGTAGTAGTCAGCCTGGGGTTTGAGACGGAGGATGTTTTCCACGCACTGTTCGTGCACTTCTGGGGCACCAGGGATCTGGAATAGATTCACGCAGACGCAGGCTGCATCCAGACGCACGGCCTGGAGCATCGTTTCTTCCAGCATGAGGCTGAAGCGGCTCTCGGGCAGTTCCTTGCCATAGATGTTGGCCACGTCCGTGCGGAGTACGAGGGATGGCTTGAAGCGCCCTGGGACTTCCTGCAAATGACGGGCCTGACCGACCGTGAGCTGGATGGCATCCGGGGCGGCATCCACGAGGGTCTTGATGACCACACGCATGTCCTCGATGCCCTGAAGGAAACCTGGCTGGTTGAAGAAACCATGGTCCACGGCCACATCGAAGCAGCGGCCGGACTTGGCATTGAAGAGGCGGTTGAGACGGTATTGTTTCATGGGGGAGTAATCAGTGATCGGTATTCAGTTTTCAGTATTTAAAAAATCGAGGACATCTTCGGGGTCTTCACGTAGGATGGATGTAAAATCTCCACCACAAAAAGTGTCGGCATTATTCATCATCTCGCCTAGCATCTTTCCAACTTCTTTTGAAAGTCTTCCAAAGTGTTGGGCCTCATCACGTGTGATATAACCGTCATCATACGCGACGATGGTCCAGTGTTGAGTTTCGAGGTTTTCGCCGTCTGCATCGGAGAGTTTACTGATGAAATGTTTCGTGTAGCGGCGCTTAGCCCAGGCTTCTGCAATCTGTGCTCCTATACTTCTAGACGCTCGACGCCATTGGCTGGTGAGTGACCACGCTTCATCTTTTGGAAATCGTTTGCTCAGGGAGAAAACTTCACGCCGGAGAGCGCGTGAACGTTTGTAAACTTCCAGATCGGTGAAACTACGGGCGTAAGACATGGGTGAGTGATATTCGGAATTTCAGTGTCCAGAATGGAGCAGAGTTCAAACTGAACACTGAAAACCGAATACTGCATACTCGATCAGATCCCCATCAAGTGCTTCATGATGTACAATTCTAACGCCTCGTAGTCGCGGGCATCGCGGAATTGCTGGACGAGGTTGTTATCCACGCTGCGTACTTTTTCCAGGATGTGGCAGAAAAGCTCGCGGCTGTTTTTGAGGTGGTCTGTCACAGGGCAGCCGCGCTGGGTGCGCATGGCTTTGATGTCGAGTCCGATGAACTCGCCACGCTTGCCGTAGCCAGCTTCTTCCAGCACACGGACTTGGTTGAAGGCCACGCGTAGGTTGGCTCCGCCGAAGTTTTTGTCCTGGTCGTATTTGAGACCGTTTTGATCGTTCAAATGGACGCTGCCCAGCTTGTCATGAGCGAGGGCGAAGGCCATTTCATCGCTAGGATCCAGTCCGGCGAGCAGGGCATGGGCGCTTTCAATCAGGCCCTTGACGCGGGTATGATCACTGGAGGCAAAGGACAGGGCGATGGCGTGACCGATGGTCGGCACATAGGCCTGATCCGTCGGTTCATTGGGCTTCGGCTCGATCCAGATTTCGATCTCTTTGTCGTAATCCAGCATGGCGTTCACCGTTTCCAAAATACGCTGGTAGGCCAGGCGGGCATCCTTGGCTTCGCGGATGTAGGTGCCTTCGCGGGAAAGCCAGAGCACGATGGCTTTGCAATCCAGGGCGCGGGCGATGTCGATGCACTTCTTGGTGCGATCCCAGGCGTAAGCGCGGTCAGAGGCGCAGTTGGAGGTGTAGGCACCATCGGTGGTCTGCTCAGCAAACCAAAGACGTGGGGCGACGAATTCAGGGGTCAGCCCCTGGTTGGCCAGCATGGTCTTCACTTCCGTAGCTTTTTCACTGAGCTGGGCAGGGGTAAAGCCATCCATGCCAGGGACGACATCGTCATCATGGAACTGCACGCCTTCAAAGCCCAGCGGGCGGTAAAGGGCATACTTTTCCTCATGTGGGAAAACGGGGCGGACTTCAGTGCCGAAGGGATCGGCCCCTTCGCTGATGTTCCAAGGGCCAAAGGAGAAGCGGTAGTTGGTTGGGGTGCTCATGCGGCTGTCTTTTTAGCGGTCTTCTGGCGGTGGCTCTACGTTTAGCGTCTCTAAAACTGGCACTATCATCTCAATTCGTTTTCAATTGAGAGCAAAAAGGTGCTATGAAAGTCGTCATGCAGGTGGAGCGCGAACAGATCCAAATTCCCAGCGGGCACTCATTCCGGGTGTTGCGCTGGTCGCGCTCTCTGCGTGAAGTCGAATGCGTGCTCGGTCCCGGGAAAGCGGAACGCATCGTGGGGGAGGGGACGCATTGGCATTTCCATGTGGAGATGGAATTGACGCTTTTTACCGCAGGCGAAGGTACCCGTTTTGTGGGAGATCACATCGGTGCCTTTGCTCCAGGGGATCTTGTTTTATTGGGAGAAAGGTTACCGCACTATTGGTACACACGTGGTTCTTCCAGTGGCATTTCCATTCAATGGTACTTCCCGCTGGGGCATGCGTTTTGGTCTTTTCCTGAGACGGCAGCTTTACCAGAGTTGTTTGGTCATGCCACCCGTGGACTTAGGCTGTCAGGTCAGACTGCGGCTGACGTTTCCACGTGGTTGCACGAGATGACGGATGTGACTGGCATGGACCAGCTCGCTTTACTGCTGCGCATCCTTTCGCGCATTCAGCAAGGCTCGGATCAGGAACAGAGTCCACTTTCCGTACGCTCATTTGCCCTGGCGGCGGAATCTCACTATCAGCAAGCCATCGCCAAGGCTGTGCGTCATTTGGTGGCACATTTTCGGGAGGAAGTGCGGCTGGAGGAAGTGCTGAAATTGACCAATCTAAGCCGTCCGACCTTTGCCCGTCAGTTCAAAAAACATTCAGGCAGAACCTTCAGCGAGTTCTTGAATCGCCTCCGCATTCAGGCGGCTTGTCGCGAGCTTTTGGAAAGCGACCATAGTGTTTTGGAGATCTCTCTGAGCAGTGGTTTTACCCAAGTTTCCTTTTTCAACCGACTGTTTCGTCGGGTAATGAAATGCAGCCCTATGGAATATCGGGTGAACAGGAGAGTAAGGTGATGGGAATTCCTTTATTCAATCAAACCGGAGTTAAAAGCTGTGCAAGGCTCAGTCAAAATGAGTCCAAAGTCGCAGAACCTTGACGGACTTTTCATCTTCAATCACTTGGTAAACCAAACGATGCTGGATGTTAATGCGTCGTGAGTAAGCGCCCTGCAAATCTCCAACCAGGGATTCAAAAGGCGGAGGACTCGCAAACGGGTTCTCTGCGATCAGATCCAGCAACTCACGGGCTTTGACCGCCAAATGGCTGCCTTTAAGCTTCTTCGCATCTTTTTGAGCTTGGCGTGTGAAGAGCAGTTTGTAACTCACAGGTCAATATCCTCGCTGCAATCTTCGATTCGCGTTTTCATCCCCTCCACAACCGAATCTCTCATGCCTGGAATATTGAGGAGATACAGCGTTTCTTGGATGGCACGCCAGTCACGCTCAGCGAGCAACACTGCATCGCCTCTCTTACCCGTAATCTGAACAGGTTCATGATCCGCAAGCGTGGAATCAATGAGGTTATAGAGATCAGCACGAGCAGATGTGGCAGTGACCGTTTTCATGATGAAGCAAGCGTGCGTGATCACGTGCGTTTGGCAAGGTGTTTTTCATTGGCTTGTTCTACTCAGCCGGGGATGTCTTTTGCTGGTTCAGCCCCTCGCACTTGCGAGAGCGCCCCTTTGCAGCCAAGAAGAGACGTGCTAACCGACTACCATACGCATCACCCGCTCTGCCGCCATGCGGAGGGCCATCCGATTGAATATGCCCGACATGCTCAGAGCATCGGTCTGGCGGAGATTGGCTTTTCAGATCACAATCCCACGCCGGAGTTTCTGGACGAATGGCGCATGGGCTGGGATGAGTTCCCGATCTACTTGGAACAGGTCGAAGCGGCGCGAAAGAGCGTCTCGATCCCCGTGCGGCTGAGCCTGGAATGTGATTTCCTGGAGGGAAAAGAAACCTGGACGGATCGGATCGCAGGAATGGCAGATTGGGATTACCTGATAGGCAGTGTCCATTACATCCAGGAGGAGTTGGCCGTGGATGACCCCAAATACATGAACCACTTCAAAACGGCACCGGAGATCGAGCAGATGTGGCGGCAGTATTGGCGGCTTTATGAAAAGATGATCCGCGCAAAGCAGCATGACTTTTACGCGCATCCCGATTTGGCCAAACGTTTCGGTGCCCTGCCTGCGGGTGATTTGCGACCATACTATGAACCTGTGATACAGGCATTGGCGGATATGGGTGGCATTATGGAAGTGAGCACGGCCAGCCTGCGCAAAGGGCTGAGCGAGCTGTATCCTGCACGCCCCATGTTGGAAATGGCGTTTAGCGCCGGGGTGCCGATTGTTATCAATTCGGATGCTCATCAACCAACTGATGTGGGGGCTGACTTTGCCAAGGCGCTCGAATTCGTACGCAGTGTCGGTTACCGCGAAACCGTCCGGTTTGAGAAACGTCAGCGCAAAGTGGTGTCACTGCCGGAGACTTGGCCGCTATGATCTGGAAAGCCCGCCATCACGTCATCGAGTTTCCCCGCCGTCCATTGGTGATGGGGATCGTCAATATCAATGACGATTCCTTTTGTGGAGATGGCACGTTGGATCCTGAGAAAGCGCTGGCTCAGGCAGAAGGGATGCTCCGAGATGGAGCCGACATCATTGACATCGGGGCTGAAAGCGCACGCACGAACCGGGGTCCGATCAGCGAGACGGAGGAGATTGAGCGCTTGTTGCCCTTCATGGCGGCTTGGGCTGACTTAATCGCCAAGTTTGAAACATCACCGTGGGACAAGACTCAGCTCTGGCCCCCACTGCTTTCCATCAATACGTGGCGTTCCGCCGTGATCGAAGCTGTTCTTCCGCATGGTGGAGACCTCATCAATGACATCAGTGCTCTGCCAGATGCAACCAATGCTAGGCTCTGTGCGGAGCATGGTGCGAGTCTGCTCATCATGCACAGCATCGGTCAGCCGAAGGTGCCGCACACCCATGTCGGTTATGCGAATATCCTGGAGACCATGGCGCAGTTCTTTGATGAAAAGATGGCACTGGCCCAAAGTGCGGGTTTAGCCTCTGAATACATCATTTTGGACCCAGGTATCGACTTTGCCAAACAGCGAGAGGATAACCTTAAGTTGTATCGTCATGCTGACCAAATCCAGCATTGGGGCCGACCTGTTCTTTTACCCGTTTCGCGAAAGACGGTCATTGGTCAGGTGTTGGATTTGCCCCAGGCCACAGACCGGGATGCAGGAACTATCGCCTGTATCAACTCCGGCATGCGCCAAGGTTCTCAAATCTTTCGGGTCCACAATGTCCGTGCTGCTGCTCAGGCAGTGAAGGTGTTGTGGGGGCTTCGTTGATACGGCTTTTCTCGAAGAAATTGGAGGCTGTTTTGAAACCAGTCTTCACGACAATTTGTGACGCGGCATCGGTGTCATTCTGCCAAATCAATCCCGAATAAAGCGGAGAGGTCGGTACCTGCCAGTTCGCTTTCGGTTTCAGCCAACCCTGCCGCAGAGGCAGCGCCCGCAGACGCTAGCAAGTCTGCTTGATCCACACCCCTGAGGGTAAAGAGCAATTCAGGGCGTGTGTCCAGCAGCACACCCACACCGTAGAGAACGGCGGAGGCATGCTTGCAGAGATCGGCATGATCGGGGCAGGAGCAATCAAATCGAATCTCCTTGGGTTTGGGAAATAGGCCGCTTTCGGGATCAGTCAGGATTTGCATCAGGCCATCCCCCAATTTGCCAGTGAGCAGGTCCAGCAAGGAATTCACCTGACCTTGGCTAGCCTTCACGATTTCTTGCCAGTCTTCCAGCTTCAGCGGTTGGATGTGAATGAGGGTGTCGTAGAGCTCACCACCTGCTACCACCGCGCTGAGGGTTCCTGGTTCAATGGTCAGGTCCAGCACCTTGCCATTTCTCAGGTAGCTGCGTCCGCGTGGTAGGCGTGTTTCATAGTGCTGGTAGGATTCCAGATTTCTGCACCAGGCTTGTCCCCAAAAAGTCTGGCTGAGCTTGCGGCTTTTTTGAGGCACCTCCAAAGGTGTCAACGCTTCGCCACGGGCGCGGCGTTTGTTGATTTCCCGCTGTACCCGTTCCCGGCTTTCATTGACCTCTTCCTGATCCCAAGACATGAGAGCGTTTTAGCGGCACCTGCTTGAAGAAGCTAGGGTGTGTTTTAAAAATCGGGAGGGAGTCGCCAGTGAGAAGGTGTTCAAGGGCAAGGCGAACGCCGAAGGAGCTATGGAATCATAGCTTCAAGTTGTTTAACGCAGCCATTGGACACCTCGCTCACTGACCCTCTGCCAGACTCAACGCCTCCCTCCCCATTTTTAAAACACACCCTAATGAAACGAGTGGCAGACTGGCAGAGGGTATGGAATTTAAGCGATGTCATTGCGTGAAAAACAAGCCGAACTGATCTCAGACCTCAATCTGATCGAAAACGCTCAGGAGCGTCTATCAGCGCTGACTTCCTACATTCCTGGAGTCTTGCTGCCTGAGTCGGAACGAGCCGACGAGCAATTGGTCCCTGGCTGCGTTTCCCGTGTTTGGTTGCTGGGGGAGATGCAGGATGGACGCTGCCTTTTTCGCTGTGCAGCGGACTCTCCCATGGTGGCGGGATTAGTGGCTCTTTTGTGTCACCTTTACACGGATTCGGAACCCTCTGAAGTAGTCGCCGTGGAGCCTGAAATATGGTCCGGTTGCTCATTCCATAAGGTTCTGTCGCCCACACGCCTGGCTGGATTGGCCTCCATGCGCGGTCGCATGCGTGAATGGGCGCATGCAAGCTCACGGCCGCCGCAGACGTAGTCTGTGGTCTATGCCTGTCAGCCGCCGCACCTTCTTCAAAAATACTTCTCTTGCTGCTGCCTCCGTGGCCTTTCCGGCCGTGGTGAAGTCTGCCAATCCGAACTCGAAACTTCAGGTTGTTTCTGTGGGGGCGAATGGCATGGCCTTTAGCGATATCAAAAACATCGGGGGCCATGAATCGGTGAAGTATGTCGGCTTTTGCGACATTGACAGTGACCGCTTTGACAAAGTGGACGCCGCTTTCCCTGGGACGCCGCACTTTGCTGATTTCCGCGAGATGTTCTCCCAGTTAGGGGACAAGATCGATGCCGTCTCCGTGGGAACGCCCGATCACATGCATGCGAAGGTGGCTATTGATGCCATGCGCTTAGGAAAACACGTTTATTGCCAGAAACCTCTGGCGCACACTGTCTGGGAAGCTCGCCAGATGCGCCTGGAAGCTGAAAAAGCAGGGGTGGTCACGCAAATGGGCAATCAGATCCATTCCGCCATTGAATACCGCCTGGGGACGCGACTGCTCAAAGAAGGTGCCATTGGTAAAATCAAAGAAGTGCACTCCTGGGTGGCCGTGACTGGCAATGAGCGCAACAAACGCCTGGATCCCATGCCCGGTGCCCCGATCCCCAAAAACGTGAACTGGGATCTCTGGATCGGGGTCGCCCCGATGCGTGATTACGCTCCGTGTTATCATCCCTTCATTTGGCGCGACTGGCAGGACTTTGGTGGTGGCGCGATGGGGGACTTTGGCTGTCACATTCTGGACCCCGTATTTACCGCCCTTGGGCTCAATGCTCCATTGACGATCACGGCTCGCAATAGTGGCATCAACCAACACATCTGGCCGACCTCCGAGGAAGTGGAATATGTGTTCCCAGGAAACGACCTCACCGTGGACAAGACCCTCAAAGTCACCTGGAGTGATGGTGGACTGCGGCCAGACCGCAAGATGGCGAAGATGCCAGACAATCTGGATCTGCCGAAAAGTGGCTCCCTGTTCATTGGTGAAAAAGGAAACATGGTGCTCGGTCACGTCGCAGGCCCCCGCCTGTACCCGACGGAGAACTTCACGACCTTTAAATACCCGAAGGGAAAAGGGCTGAGCCACTGGCACGTCTGGGTGGATGCCTGCCTAGCTGGCACCAAAACGAGCGATGGTTTCCATTACGCAGGGCCACTGTCTGAAACCGTCCAGCTTGGAAATGTGGCCACGCGTTTCTGTACAGGTCCCATTGACTCCCGCACAGGAGACCCTCTGGAACCTAAAATTCTGGAATGGGATGCAGCGAATCTGACCTTCAAGAATTTCCCTGAGGCAAACAAACTGCTGACGAAGACCTATCGTGAAGGTTGGGCAATCTAACTTAACATCCAGGATGTTGAATTAGATTGTTGCAGAATGCATCGCACAATTGCCTTGGACGACACTTGCCAAGGCATCTGTTCGAGAGCAATAGGACTAGTCTCTCAATTAGGAAGGTTGCCCGAATGCCTTTTTAGTTGGCAGATGCACTCTCTGTTCTGCATGTCTCTTCGTCCAGCATCTACTGTTCGTGCCTCATTTCCTGCCACTGCCTGGACTCAGGTGCTGATGGCTAGGAATGGTGACGATCTTGCCTCGAAAGAGGCTCTGGAGGAGTTATGCAAAGTTTATTGGCCTGCGATTTACACCTATCTTAGGGCGTTAGGCTGTGACCGTGAGGAGGCATTGGATGAGACCCAAGAGTTTTTGACTCATTTCATCCAGGCCGGGGGGCTCCACAGTGTGTCCCCCGAACGCGGGCGTTTGCGCAGTTATTTAAAACAGTCTTTGCGAAACCATCTTACCACGGCGCGAAGAGATGCCGCTCGGCAAAAACGCGGGGGAGGAAAAACCTTCGTTTCTCTAGACGATGCAGAAGTCTTTGATGTGCCAAGCCAGCCGGATGCCGCAGATCAGTGGTTTGATCGGCGTTGGGCCTGGGCAGTCGTGAAACGCTCCATGGACCGCCTGGAAGAGCGATACATTCGGCGGAATCGACAAGCCGTGTTCGCTACGCTGAAAGAGGGGTTGGTGTGCCCTGAATTATTAAAGCCATATTCGGAGATTGGTGAAGTTTTACGAATGACTGAAAATCAGGTGAAACTGGAAGTTCACCGGGCGCGTCGTCGTTTTGCAGAAGAGCTTCGCGGTGAAGTCGCCATCACCCTCTCTCCAGAAGCGGATGCGGATGAAGAACTGCGCTACTTGATGAGTGTCCTAAGCTTTGAGTGATCCCAAGCCCAGTCTGATCCCTTGTGCACGCTGCGGTAAACTGCAAGCAGCGCAAATGCTCGTGGGCGGAGTTTGCACCTCCTGTGTGGGGCGTACCATGCCGCGTGATTTCCTGTACCAGATTGAAGATGAGATTGAGGAAAAAGAGCCTCTTTCTCTAAACGTCCAAGGGTACGAAATTCAGGAACTCATTGGGGGTGGCGGAATGGGGGAGGTCTATCGGGCCATCTTAACAGCGCGTGGGCGTGTGGTGGCCATGAAGGTCGTCTCTGGCAGGCTTACACGAGATCCTGAAGTGACCGCGAGATTTGAAGCTGAAGTGGCGGCACTTTCCCAACTGAGTCACCACAATGTGGTGCGTGTTCTCGATCATGGAGAGACGGTCAACGGTCGGCACTTCCTGGTCATGGAGTATGTGGACGGGTGCGATCTGCGTCGCTTACTCCGGGCTCAACGGCTGGAAGTTGAACGGGCATTGGATATTTTCCTCAAAGTCTGCGCCGGTGTTATTCATGCGCATCAGCGCGGGATCGTTCACCGGGATATCAAGCCGGCTAACATTCTCATTGGGGCAGACGGAACCGTGAAGGTGGCCGACTTTGGTTTGGCGAAAACGCTGGTGGAGGACTCGACGGCTTATGGTGTTACCCAAACGCGAGATACCTTCGGGACTCCGTATTATATTGCTCCCGAAGTCACGCGCAGTGCGGGAACGGCAGATGTCCGTGCAGACATTTATGCACTAGGTGTTTTGCTCTACGAAATGTTGACGGGTGCTGTCCCGATGGGGCAGTTCACTCCACTGTCGAAAAAAACGGGACTCAGTAAAAAAATTGATTCCATTGTCTGTCATTCGCTGGCTGATGATCCGCAAAGAAGATTGAGTTCAGTGATGGAACTGTCCAACGCTGTCGAAAAGATCGCAGCCGACCATCGCCGAGGACGCGCCAAGAAAGTCAAGAGTCAGAACTTACTGATCGTTGCGGCTGTATTTATATTCATGGGACTTGGGGTAGCTGTGGGGGCGTGGATGACGGAAGGTCAATTCCCCATGAACCGCGCTAGGCATCTTTGGGCAGATGCTAGTCAAGCAACGCGTGAGCAGCCTTGGGAAAACAGTCTGAAGATGAAATTCGTTCCGGTGCCA
>JAOZVT010000387.1 GCA_025869455.1 Prosthecobacter sp. | reverse complement strand
AAAGCCGGGTGGAGTCTATGTCTTTGACACCCCGCATCGCTACACGGGTCCCCATGATATCTCTGCCCATTTCACGGACAAACTGGAGTGCTTCCACTTTCAAGAATGGACTCACCGCGAGATGCGCAAGTTGCTGAAAAAGCACGGGTTCTCCACCACCTGGGTCTTTCGTTTCGGCAAGCCGCAGCGCAGCTTTTTAGCCAATGCCTTGGTCGATGGCATTGAACTCCTGATGAGCGTTGTGCCGCACAAGCTCCGTCGCAAACTCTGCCAACGCATCCTCCCTTCTGTCGGCCTCGTCGCCGTAGCAGACTGACTCATGAGCACTGCATCCACCGTCCGCGTCCTTCACGTCTTGGATTCCCTGGCTCCAGGAGGATTGGAGAACGGCGTCGTTAATGTGGCCCAACGCCTCAATGGCCAGGGGTTTGATATCCACTCTGCCTGCCTACGTTTCCGTGGTGACTTCGCCGAGCGCATGCCGGAGCCTAACAAAGTGGTCGTCATGGGGAAAGTCGCAGGCTTTTCTCTCAAAGCCGTGCTGGCGCTGCGCCGCCACATTCGTCAAACCCAGGCAGATGTCATCCACTCGCACAATCTGGGAACGCTCATTTACGCCGCTCTGGCAACCCTTGGCGGACGCACTCATCCCATCGTTCACGGCGAGCATGGCCAGGTGCAAAAGCAGGACCTCACTCCGAAACGCCTCGCCCAGCGACGCTGGCTATTCAAGGTTTGTAAAAGTGTGCACGTCGTCAGCAGCAGCGTGCGTGACAATCTTCAAGAACTCGGGCTTGATCCCAAAAAAAAGATCGTGGTCACTCCCAATGGAGTGGATAGCCAGCGCTTCTCACCAGCGCCTGATCTTGCCGCAGCGAAACAAGATCTCGGCCTGCCGGGAGATTCCATCGTCATCGGCATCGTTGGCCGCTTGGTCGCGCTTAAGCGTCATGAAATGCTTTTTGCTGCCTTTGAAAAGCTGGCACCACAATGGCCTAACTTACGATTGTTAGTGGTTGGTGATGGTGGTGCAGATCGCGACCGCCTCATTGCCGCCATGCAGTCCCATCCTTATGCCACGTGCATCCTCTGGGCAGGTCATCAAAACGATCTGCCCAAATACTACCGCGCCATGGACCTCTTGGCAGCGCCTTCAGAAATCGAAGGTCTATCCAATGCGGTGCTGGAGGCCATGGCCTGTGCTGTCCCCGTGCTCGCCCATTCCGCCTGTGGTAATGCGGAAGTCATCGAAGATGGCCTAACCGGATTTCTCTCAGACATCAACAACGCCGACACGCTGGCTACCTGCATCGAAATCACACTCAGGAATCCAGACCTCCTCACCCGTTGCGGGGCCGGAGCACGCGAGACGGTGCTTAGCCGCTACTCCATGGAAGCCATGGCGGATTGTTACCGCCGCCTGTATCGTGAAGCTGCGCAGCCTTAAACCCGGAATCCAGGTTCATATCCATTCACTCCTAGCACACACTTCGAGCGGATAAAACTTCACCTGAAGTTAGGCCACAAACTTGCCTGGATTCAGGATGCCATTTGGGTCCAGTGCCTTCTTAAGCCGTGAATGAACATCCCGCGCCTCTGCGGAGATGGCTTCTGGAAACCAGCGCCCTTTGGCGATGCCCACGCCATGTTCACCCGTGATGGCTCCATTCCAGGCGATGACCTGACGAAAAAGTTTGTCCAAGGCTGCCTCCGCCCGCTCACGCAACACCGGATCATCCATGCTCGTGACCATGATGTTCACGTGGATATTTCCATCTCCTGCATGACCAAAACTCGCGATGGGGAACCCACACTCATTTTGCAAAGCTTCCGCAAATTCTACCAAATCTACCAGACGGCTGCGTGGCACGACAATGTCTTCATTCAGTTTGATCAGCCCCGTATTGCGCAGGCTGTAACTGAACTCACGACGCAATTTCCAAAAGCGTTCACAGGCCGCTTCGCCCAGTGCTTCTTCCAGCGAAATACTGCCAAGTTCTTTGACCAATTTGGCCAACAGTTGCAGCTCACCTTTGACCGACTCGACTTGCCCGTCGATCTCCACCAACAAATGCGCATCTCCCTGTGGGGTCACGGATTCCCCCAGATACTCACGGGCCGCGCGTAAGGTAAACTTATCGGCAATCTCCAGCGCGCTGGGTAAAAACCCTGCATTCAAAATCCGCTGCACCGCATTTGCCGCTTCCGCAAAGGTGGAAAAGCCAGCCGACAACATCGCCCGCATCGGCGGATGTGGAATGAGGCGCAGCGTCGCTTGTGTCACGACGCCGAGCAGGCCTTCACTGCCCACCATCAGTCCCACCAAATCAAATCCTGTCTTATTTTTATGGCAGCGTCCGCCCGCCTTCACCACGGTACCATCGGCCAGCACCGCTTCCAGGCCTAACACATAGTGTCGAGTCACGCCATACTTCAGGCAGCGCGGCCCACCCGCATTTGTGGCCACATTGCCGCCCAGGCTGCACTCCTTCAGACTCGCCGGGTCAGGTGGATAAAACCACCCCAATTCACGTACTTGCGCCTGCAACTCTCCCGTGATCACACCAGGCTCCACCACCGCCACCCCATCGGCGATGTTGATCTCCAGGCTCTTGTTCATCCTAGCCAGAGACAGGGCTATTCCTCCACGCAGAGGTACTGCCCCGCCTACATAGCCCACGCGTGAGCCCTGTGGGGTCACCGGAATGCCATGCTCATTGGCATAACGTAGTACTTTGGATACGTCCTCCGTGGACTCTGCATGAACGACGACCTCCGGCGGATTGGAGGCAAACCATTTGTCTGTGCTATGAGTGGCGAGGTCCGCTGAAGTGGTGGACACGCGTGAAGCGCCGATGAGTGAAATAAGATCTTCTGCCAGAGAGGCCATGACACATGGTGGGCAGCCTCCGGCAAAGCGCAAGATGATGCCGCACGAAGAACGGTCTTTATCCTTGCATAGTCGCAGCTTTTCTTGTCAATCAAGGTGTCCGTCCTTACGAAAGTTCACCTCCTGGCCTATTGCAGGACGCCTCACTCCACCCATTTTCATGATCCCAGGCAAACGCGCACAGATCCACTATTGGAGCCGTCACACCGGATTCTTAAAACGCCTCGCCTTCGGCATCGTCGCTGGCAGCTTTGTCGCGTCGCTTATCCTCATTGCTGTGACACCAGACAAGAAGTCCAACTTCAGCATGGACCCCGTCGTGGAAAGTCTCCGTCAAGAATGGCAGGAACTCCAGGGCAGCCAGGAATCTCAGCCTCACGAACTAGCCCGTTGGTTATACACAACCACGGAGAATATTTACAGCTTGTGTGATGCACTGGACATCAAGACCACCACGTGGGCCGACTACCAGATAGATGGCCGTTTGGGCGACTTCGATGCGCGCACTTACCTCCAGAAAAGCAGCCCGGATGCCGCCACTTTTGAACTGTGGGAAATCTACATCCATGCCTCGTTGAGCCATGACCCCAAAGCCCTCCAGCGTATCCATGATTTGGCCATGCAAGAGCAACCACCCATCACGGCAAATCTACTACTTGCCTATCAATCCCACGAGACGGATCCCCCCGCTGCTCTGCGTGCCATGATGCGCGAAGCCACGTTGTTTCCCGAGACGCAGTTCATTCGTGAGCAGGCTCTCGGTCTAGCCGTCCAGTTGAAAGATCAGCCCGTCATTCGGCAGATCTTGGCGCAGCCTGAGTGGTGGTCTGCCATGCCCGTGATGCTCCGCAATAGCGCTGCCGCTGAGCTGGGTGACCTCTGGCTGCAATTCACCACGATACTCGAATTTCGCTCCCTATTGGACGCGCCCCCTTCCACGCTGATTGTCGCCTTAGTCGCCGCCGCCATCTGGTACGCCATCTTTGTCCTTCATGGTGTGCGTGGCACGGCACGTTGGCTCTGGCCTTTGCTACCGCTGCTCGCTGGCATCTTCAGTGTATGGCCTGTCCTCGTCTTGGGTGCCTGGCAGGAAGTCGCCATGGGCATGAGTGAAAACGCACCCTTTCCACAAAACCTGTGGTTCTGGATCGGCGGTGTCGGTATGCGAGAGGAGATCTGTAAACTCTTCTTCGCTGCCCTTTTCATGCCCTGGCTTCTCTACAAACGTCCTGCTGGGGGCGCCCTACTTGTGGGGGCCTTCGTCGGCCTCGGCTTCGCGTTGGAAGAAAATATCGGCTATTATCTCAGAAACTCGGGCGGCGTGGCCATCTCTCGCCTCTTCACGGCCAATTTCTTCCACGCTGCTCTCACGGGCATTGCCACTCACTCATTCTACCAGCTTCTCCGCTCACGCTTCGGCACAGCGGAGCGCTTTCTCATCACCTTTGTCGGGGTCGTCCTTGCTCACGGACTCTATGATTATTTGATCGATTCAAAATTAGTCGAAGGTACGGGCATCTTTTCCCTCACGATCCTGGCTCTCACTGCCTGGCAATTTCTGGATCTCATCGAGCAGGAATGCCCGCCCGCTCGTCAATGGATTTCCCCTGCTGCCGTCTTCATCCTGGGCACCGCTGTCCTCATCGCAGTCGTTTTCATCTCCGTCGCCATCCTGACCCCAGAACGCCAAATCCTTGCTAGCACAGCCGCCAGTTGTATCTCGGTCCTGCCTATCGGCTTCATTTACTGGAGGCGATTGGGCGGGTAGGCGCAGCGGGTATTTCTATTCTCGCACTTTTACCGCCAGTCATGTCTTCCAGAGGCATCAGATGAGTCTCTGGCCGCAGATCCCTGTCAGAATCCGAATTTAATCCGGAATCCGGGTTGAATCTGCGCCCGCGTATTGCCCTCGCCCGACTCCCGGCTAGTTTCACCACTCCATGTCTCACGCCGTCCTCAGCCTCCTCAAAGAAAGCCGTCATCCCATGCGCATTGACCTCATCGGGGTCGCCGGATCGGGAATGAGTGGCCTAGCTTCGCTGCTTCTGGCCCTGGGGCACAAGGTCAATGGCTCTGACCGAGTCACCACGCTGGAGACGGATCGCCTAGTGAAATTGGGCCTCAAATTCTTTTCACCTCACTCTGAAAAGGAGGTGGAGGACTGCGACATGGTCATCTACTCCAGCGCCATCAAGCCTGGGAATGTGGCCTATGAAGCCGCCTACAAGCAGGGAATCCCCCTGGTACGCCGCGCCGAGGCCCTAGCCGCAGTCATGGCCAATAAAAAAGGGGTCGTTGTTGGCGGCACCCATGGCAAGACGACGACCTCCGCCCTGACAGCTCACGTTTTGCGTCAAGGTGGACTGAAACCCAGCCACTATGTCGGTGCAGAGATCCCAATTCTGGGGGCCAATGCTCATTGGGATGCCGAGGGCGAACTCTTTGTGGCTGAGGGCGATGAAAGCGATGGCACGCTGGTGAATTTCCACCCGCAGCACTCCATCATTCTGAACATTGAGGCAGAGCACCTGGACTTCTACGATGGCATTGAAGAGATCAAAGCTGTCTTCCGCCGCCTGCTTTCACAGACGCCAGGTTACTGGGTCCATTGTGCGGAGGATCCTGTCGCCCGAGAGGTTTGCGCAGGCCCACAGGGGATCAGTTATGGCTGGTCACGCGACTTTGATTTCTCAGCCAACATCCTAGCCATGAAGCCGGATCATTCCGACTTTGAAGTGTATCAGAAAGACACTTTGTTAGGCGTCGCCTGCCTGGGTATTCCAGGCAAACACAACGTATCAAATGCACTCGCCGCCATCGCTTTGGCAACCAAGCTTGGAGTTCCGTTTGAAAGCATTCGACATGCTTTGAAAAGCTTCCGTGGTGCCAAGCGTCGTTTTGAAATACGCCACAGTGGCGAACGCTTCACCGTGGTGGATGATTATGGTCATCACCCCAGCGAGATCGCCGCGACACTGGCTACGGCCAAGGGCCTCCAGCCACAGCGCATTGTGTGTCTTTTTCAGCCGCATCGTTACAGCCGCACGCAGCTCCTCAAAAAAGAATTCGGAGCCAGCTTTGGAGATGTTGACGAACTTTTTGTTACGGACGTTTATGCAGCCAGTGAGAAGCCGCTTCCAGGCGTCAGTGGCGAGACCATTGTGGAAGAGGTGAAGGCTCAATCGGAGACCAAGGCCCAGTCCACACCGACTCTCCAGATGTCTCGCGATAAGGTGGGTAATGCCCTGCGTCCAGGAGATCTGCTCATCACCCTCGGCGCTGGCAATGTCCATGAAGTGGGGCGTTGCATCGCCCGTGACCTGCCTGTGATGGAGAATTTGTGGACGCTGTTAGATACTCACGGTGGCGGCATTGCACGACTCTATGAGCCGATGAATCGCCATACCACCTTTCTCATTGGTGGGCCGGCCCAATACTGGGTGGAACCGCGCACGGTGGAAGGTTTTGCCGAGGTGGTTCGCTACCTGCGTGCGCACACCGTCCCGATTCGGGTCATCGGTCGAGGCTCAAACTTGCTGGTTAAAGATGGAGGCATTCGCGGGGCCGTTATCCATCCATCCAAGGGCGAGTTTGAAGAGGTCCGAGTGGAGGGTGAAACTCTCATTGTGGGTGTCGGCACTCGTTTGAAAAAAATCGCCAGTGCTGCCCGCAATGCAGGACTGGGTGGCTTTGAATGGATGGAAGGCGTGCCTGGAAATCTAGGGGGTGCCATCCGTATGAACGCCGGAGCCATGGGCACGGAAACCTTCGATCAAATCGTCAGCGTGCGGTTCATTGACATCGACGGCCAGATCAAAGAAAAGCCGCTGGCGGAGATTGTGCATCATTACCGCAACGTCCCGGAATTTGAGGAGCGTTACATCGTCTCTGCCGTGCTGAAAGGCAGCCCTGCTCCACAACCTGACATTGACATTAAACTCGCCGCCTCTCATCAAAAGCGTCGCACCAGTCAACCTGTGGGTGCCAGCGCAGGCTGCGCTTTCAAGAATCCTGAAGTCTGTGGAGCTGGGAAGCTCATTGACGAACTCGGTCTCAAAGGCCGCAGCGTGGGCAAAGCCATCGTCTCAGACATCCATGGCAACTTCATCGTCAACAGCGGTGGAGCTACCGCCAGAAACGTCCTGGATCTCGTCGCCGAGATCCAAGAAATCGCCCAACGCGAGCGCGGTGTGCAGCTCGAAATGGAAGTCAAGGTGATCGGAGAAGATCAGCCGATGGCTTTATAGCAATCCGTCTATTTAAATTGCTCTTGCCTTGACCGCCTCATGACCTTTTTAGGTACGCCCCTAACAGCCTGCTTGCGTGAGGCTTTTTCCCCAGAGGAAGAATGGCGAGTTCCCACTCTCCGTGACGCGCTGGGAACTGGAGTCTGAACAACACCCATCACCAACGAATCTAGAGGCAACCCCATCCCAAAGTGTAGATTGCGGATCATTTGCAAAGTTAAAGGGCGCTTGCCATTAAGCACTTCTGATACGCGGCTTGCCGAACCCAGATAGGGTATCATATCCTTTTTTGACAGCCCCCTTTGTTCCATGGCAAAAGCAATAAGATCAACTGGATCAGGGTCTCCTAGATCATAGTGTTTTTTCTCGTAGATCTCAACGATTTGTGCCAGAACCTCAAGTTCATCAGATTCTTCAGTGCCTGGAGCAGGGTCTGACGCCATGAGTACAGAAACACGGGCCAACGCTTTTTTGTGATCTGCTTTTGTGTGAATTGGAGAAATATTCATAATCGTTTAAAGAAAGCTCAATTCCATTTTTTCTTGCTGTATTCAGCATGGGTTCCGATCCAAAGGATCTCCATCACACCCTGTCGATAACGAACTAATGCAACGAGACGATAGTCATTGCCTTTGATGTCAAAGATGACTCGATTGCCGCTAAGAACATCAGCTGAACGAATGTTATTTTTGATTTCCTGGAAGGATTTCCATTCTGCTGCTTCCACGATTCTCACCCATGACTGCAATGGCTTTAGGCTATTTGCATGACGTTTGGCAAAAGTATTCAGAGTTTCGCGTCCAACGAGTTTCATCCTACACCATTAAGCTAGATGAAATTCGAAAAATGGAAAGCTTTAAATTTCCCAATATGGGAAATTTAGAGGAAGGCCAGATGGCGAGGACTCACTCCACCTCCGCCACTTTAGCGTCTAACGAGCTTTTCTTCCAGCGCCCTTCCAGCGTGTAAACGAGGTGGGGTGTGTAGAGTTCAGGTTCCAGCAAGAAGGAGTCGTGGCCTTTGGCTGAGTGGACTGTGATGTGCATGGAGGAAACTTCAGCCTTCTCCAGGGCTGCAATCATCTCGGCCTGTTCCTCGGGGTAGAAACAGAAGTCTGAGTCAATGCTGAAGACGAGGTAATGGTGTCCAGCCGCCTTGCTACGGGCAAAGAGTTCCTCATAACTGCTCACGCCTGCATCACGCAGGGGATCAAAGCGCAGCCACATGTTGATGATGCGGAGGTAGCTATTGGCATCGAATCGTTTCACGAACTTCTTGCCCTGGTAGAGCATGTAACTCTCCACGTTGTGGCCGACCTTGTACCAGGCGAGTTGGCCATTAGGCTGACTGACTGTTTTGCTGGCACGTTTTTCGATGGCGTCCAAGTGGACAAAGGTCTTGTGGGAGATCATCCGGGCGAGCGCGAGCCCATATTCCGGAGCCGGGCCATCATAATAGTCTCCACCATGGAAATGAGGGTCGTTTTCAATGGCCATGACCTGCTCAAAAAGTGTGAGGCGGGTCAGGACCGTGGTTCTCAGTCCCGTCGCTACGGGCATGATGATGCGGACACGTTCTGGATAAAGCGTGGCCAGATTAAGGGCCAAAAGTCCGCCGATGCTGGTGCCGATGACGGCATGAAGTTTTTTGATGCCTAGATGATCCAACAGAGCCACTTGGCTGCGCACCACATCACTGGAGAGCACGGTAGGGAAGCTGTTGCCATAGGGTTTGCCTGTGGCTGGATTGATGGATGCCGGACCACTGCTGCCATAACACCCGCCCAGGTAATTGGCGCAGATCACACAGTAACGGTTGGTATCCAGGGCCTTGCCGGGGCCGATGAAGAGATCCCACCAGCCCGGTTTATTGTCATCTGTCCAGCGCTCTCCTGTGCCTTCGACACTTTCGGTGTGACCGGCAGCGTGTTGACTGCCAGAAAGCGCATGAAAAAGCAGGATGGCATTGGTCTTCCTGGCATTCAGTTTGCCATACATCTCATAGGCCACGGTGATGCTAGGCAGCGATTCGCCGCTGGCAAAAACGAAGGGCTTCTCCTCTGAGCCATGATGAAAGAATTGCGTGGCGGTTTCGCCCAGACCTTTTGACATAAGAGGGTAAGTAACAGCAGGAAGAGCGGGCTTCAAGGTTCATCATCAATGGCCATCTCAGCCATCGAGTCGAAATTCAGCGTTTTTGATTAGTTTATCCAAGGCACGACGATAGGGGCTAGGCATGGCTAGAGAGGCCAATTCAGCGTGAGGAATGATACGGTGGGAACTGGGCCAAGTATGCTTCGGATCGGCTGTAAACTCATGGACCCAGAGCGTGACTTTGTAGCGAGTGATCCCATAGACCGTCTTGAGCAGGATCGACGGAGGGCATTCGGTCAGGGCTTCAGGCAGCGCTGGCAGCTTCCACAGACCTGTGCGGCGCGCCCCTGTCTCTTGCTCAAGGAGCACGCCCAGGGGACTTTGAGCAAAGATCACACGCTCGGTCACTTCGGTGATCTGCGTTTTGGTCGATTTAACGGGAAGTGAGGTCGGGTCTTTGGCTAGGCAATGCTTTTTGACGGGGCATTCAGGGCATAGTGCCTGGCTGGGTTTGCAGAGGGTTTGCCCCAGCTCCATGAGGGCAGAATTCAGGGCACGCGGGTCATCCGTGGCGCGAACCAGTTCCGTAGCTCTTTCCCAAAGCCGCTTGCTACCAGCGGTGGAATCAATGGGCGTGGCATCATTGTCTAAGCGGGCAAGGACGCGTGCGACATTGCCATCTACAATCGGTTCATGCAGGCCAAAGGCAAAGCTGGAAATGGCTCCCGCTGTGTAGGGACCGATGCCGGGAAGCGCACGAATAGCCACCGGATCAGTGGGGAAGATACCGCTATGTTCTGCAAGGATCGTGCACGCCAGTTTCTGCAAATTACGTGCCCGGCGGTAGTACCCCAGACCTTCCCAGGCTTTCAGGACTTCACTTTCAGAAGCTTCCGCAAGACTGGCAAAGTCAGGAAACCGCTCCAACCAACGCGAGTAGTAACCACGATCCAAGACGGTGGTGATTTGCGTCTGCTGAAGCATGATCTCTGAAACCAAAATGGCATAGGGATCACGCGTCTGCCGCCACGGGTAGTCCCGCCCGACTTGATGGAACCAGGAGACTAAATCGCGGGAGAGTGAAGAGGCGGACACGGTGGAGTGGAACTTACGTCAGAGCAGCTGATAAAGTCGTTTTTTCATTGGCTTTTCAATAGGCCTCAGCTCAGACAGCCTTTTCATAAATCCGCTGCATGCGGGCGACCTTTGGCCATTTCCTTCAGCAGTTCGATTTGGATCTGCTGCACTTCCATCAGCCGAGTGGCCTGTTGGTGAAGAAGGTAGTCCACTTTGTCGTGGAGGTGGCGGATCTCGAGTTCAGCTTTGAGATTGACCTTATAATCATTTTCCGCGCGCTTGCGATCCCGGGATTCCTGGCGGTTCTGGCTCATCATGATCACTGGAGCCTGGAGGGAGGCTAGGCAGGAAAGAATGAGATTGAGCAGGATGAATGGGTAAGGATCAAAACCGCGATTAACCAAAAGGATCACATTGAGGAGAATCCAAAGAGCCATGAATCCGCCAAAGGCGAGGATGAAGGTCCAACTGCCGCCGAACTCAGCCAGCTTGTCGGACATGATTTGCCCCAGGGTGAGCTTGGCGTTTTCTTCGTCTTCTTCCGTTGGGCGCTCGCTGAGCAGTTCATGGCGGTGGAGACTTTCCAGAACTTCTTCATCTAGGTGAGAAAGGTCGCCTAACTGATTTTGCATCAAATTACGCACATGTTCCAGACGTGCCTCGTTGATGGCCTCCGTACTAATGAGGTCTTCCGGTTTCAACTGCGGATGCTGACTGCGAATGACCTCTGCAACTTGCGGGGTAAGTGCCGCGAGTGGGCGTAATTGACTGAGGGGGTAAGGCTTGCCAGTGACCGCGCAGATATGAGTCATGCCGAAGCATGATGCGTATTCGTGGAAAGACAAGAGGCGCAGAGAAGACTCTGCAGACTAGCGCGCTGAAACGGATTTGCTGGTGCCTTTGAGTAGTTTTTCCAGAGCTTCGTCAGGAGTGACTCCTTTTTTCAGCGCTGCGTCATATTCCGTCTTGGCCTTTTCCCACTGGGGCGGGTCCCATGTAGCATACAGAACGGCTAAATTGAAATGGGCTTCACCGTAGTTGGGGTCAATGGCAAGGGCGGTTTTGAATTCGCGCTCGGCCCGATCCAGCAGATTCAGCCTGGTCGAAATGATGCCTAAATAGTGGCGTGCGCGGGCATTTTTGGGATTTTTGGCGAGGCTCATTTCAAAGGCTGCCGTGGCATCATTCCAGCGCTGCTGTTTGAAATGTGTCACGCCAAGGTGAAAGGCGGCCAGCTCATTCCCTTCATCATAGGTGAGACACTTTTTCAGGGCGGCTTCCGCCTCGCTAAGTTTGTTTTCACGCTGACGTGAATAGCCTAGACCGATGAGGGCGGTGGTGTTCTTGGGGGCAGTACGCAGGGCGTCTTCGTAGAGAGCGGCTGCCTCTGAGAATTTCTGGGCGCTGAAGGCTTCGTTGGCTTTATCCAAGAGAGAATCCACAGGCTTGTCAGGGGCGTTCGAAGGTTTTGGTGCCTTGGCAATAAGGGTGCCCTGGATGCCGTTGCTGCCCAACATTTCATGAACGGAAGGGTCCGAGAAAAGTTTTTCTTCCTCAGGAGTCAGTGTCATTCGGGTATCCCGAAGATCTTCCACCTGTTCGAGGAGGTTCTTGGAAACACCTTCCATCTTACGCAATTCAGCCAAGACCAAGTCTTTGGCCTGCTGCTGCCGATACTGACTGCGGAGTTGCCGCATGACGATCTCACGTAGAAGCTGATTTTCCTTGGCCTGTTCGGCGGACATCGTTTCAGGATTTCCCTCCTGTAGATTCTTTAATTGCAGGGTTAAGTCGGCAACCTGGGTTTGAAAGGAGGCGCTTTGCTGCCTCAGCGTGGACATTTCAGTCTGTAAACTGGTGATCTGACCACGCAGTTGGGTGATCTCTTGATCTTTGCGAGTGACGTCAGACTGGAGGCTGGCCACCTGTTTTTTAGTGACTTCCAATTCTGCTTTTAAACGGTCGTTTTCTGCAATGATGATTTTGACTTCATCGCTGGCAGGGGAGCGCTTTTTCAAAGCTTCAATTTGAGTCTGCATGCCCAGATTCTGCGCGTTCAGTTTGTCCCGCTCTTCGGTGGCAAGGTCACGGGAGGCAATGGCTTCGTCACGCTGTTTGACTGCGGTGTCTCGCTCAGTCAGCAAGTCGTTACGTTCTTTTTCCAATGCAGAAATACGCAGGGAGGAGTCTGCGAGCTTCTGGGAAGCTTCTTGGGAGGCCTGTTCAGCGGCTTGGAGGCGCTGAGTAGCTTTGCGATATTCGGTTTCAATGCCCACCTTTTCTTGCAT
>JAOZVT010000386.1 GCA_025869455.1 Prosthecobacter sp. | reverse complement strand
GTCGGGCGGTCGTTCAGCCGGCGAGGCAGGGGGGCGTTTTTGATGGAGCGGCGTGGTTTGGTGGAGCGGCGTGGTTTGGTGGAGCGCGATGGTTTTGGTGTATCGGGGCGCTCCGGCGGTCTTTCAGACCGCGAGGCAGATGGGTGTTGGATTGTCGGTGAATTTCGCGGGGACGCTTGGGCGGCATTGACCGAAGTAAGCGGGAATGGGTCAGCTCTTTTGTCTCCAAAGATGAACCGCCTTGTGGTCCAACGGACCACGGGACTTAGCCCAGGGCGGCAAGCCCTGGGAATTTGAGAGAAAATCCGCTCTTACCACCGATGCGGCCTGAAGGGCCGCCGGAGGGGTGAAAGGCTCTTGGATGCCGCTAGTTTTTAGCATCTGCCCAAACAGAATTTCAGGAATGGCGGCTGAACCAGAGTGTTTCCAGACCATCCTCTGCGTTTGCCTAACTAAGAATCGACGTCCCCCCCTCTGCTGCGCTTTGCTTTTCTCATTTCGGAAATCTGTTTTGTGATTCGCCATCGCCCAATTTTAAATGATTCAGGGTTGAACTTACGGCGTCATTTGATCAGGGTGGCATTTATCCAGTCTCTTTTTCATGTCTCAATCCCTGGCTAAGATTTATGTGCATTTGGTCTTTTCGACGCAACACCGTGAGCCGATGATTCCCCGGCATTTGCAGTCGGAGTTGCATGCCTATCTTGGGGGGATTTTACGGGATCTGGGTTGCCTGCCGGTGGAGATCAATACGGAGCCTGATCATGTGCATCTGCTGTTCCTTTTGTCGCGAACCGAATCTTTGAGTACCATCGTGGGACAGGTGAAAACGGGTTCGACGAAATGGATTCAGGAGCAGTTGCCGATCTTGAGGAATTTTCATTGGCAGAATGGTTATGGTGCCTTTTCGGTGAGTCAGTCTGCGGTGGAGGAAGTGCGTCAGTATGTGAGGGACCAGCAGCAGCGGCATCAGGTCATGACCTTCCAAGATGAGTTTCGGCGTTTTCTCGAAAAGTATCAGGTGGAATATGACGAGCGATATGTTTGGGATTGAGCGGGACGTTTTTGATGGAGTGGCGTGGTTTGGTGGAGCGCGGCATGGTTTGATGGAACGCGATGGTTTTGGTGTGTCGGGGCGCTCCTTCAGAGCGCGGCGGGAGATGTGGATCG
>JAOZVT010000385.1 GCA_025869455.1 Prosthecobacter sp. | reverse complement strand
CGAAGCTCAGCAGCATCATCGACCGCATCCTCAGCACGGATGAAGACGAGGTCATGCCGCCCCCAGAGTCTCATAAAAAAGTCACCCCGCAGCAGGTCGAAATCCTGAAACGCTGGATCACCGAAGGGGCCAAATACAAGAAGCATTGGGCCTTTGAAAAAACCATCAAAGCCCCCATCCCCACCGTCAAAGGCAGCCTCATTTTTAATCCTATCGACTCCTTCATCCAGGACCGTCTCTCCCAGGAAGGGCTGAGCCCCGCGCCAGAAGCCAGCAGAGAAACCCTCATCCGCCGCGTCACCCTAGACCTCACCGGCCTGCCGCCCACCCTGGAGGAAGTGGACGCCTTTCTGGCAGATGACTCCCCGAACGCCTATGAGAAAATCGTTTCACGCCTGTTAAAGTCCTCACGCTATGGTGAGCACATGGGCCGCTACTGGCTGGATGCCGCCCGCTATGCAGACACCCACGGCCTGCACCTGGACAATGAGCGCAGCATGTGGCCCTACCGCGACTGGGTGGTACGCGCCTTCAATGAGAACCTCCCCTTTGATCAATTCACCCGCTGGCAGCTCGCCGGGGACCTGCTGCCAAAGGCCACCATGGATCAAAAAATCGCCTCCGGTTTCAATCGCTGCAACGTCACCACCAGCGAAGGCGGCTCCATCGCAGAAGAGTTCATCTTTCGCTACGCCGTGGATCGCACAGACACCACCGTCGCCGTCTGGATGGGCCTCACCGCAGGCTGTGCCGTCTGTCATGACCATAAGTTTGACCCCATCAGCCAAAAGGAATTCTACTCCCTCTACGCCTTTTTTAACAGCGCCGCAGACCCCGCCATGGATGGAAACATCCTCCTCACGCCCCCCATTTTGCGGCTTTCCACCGACGCCCAGGCCCAGCAACTCGCCAGCCTAGACCAGCAGATCACCGCCAAGCAGCAAGACATCAAAACCGCCATCGCCAAACTGGACTACACAGATCCCGCCAGCCTAACGCCCCCGCCCCCCGTCCAAAACAGTGAGGTCGTCTGGTTTGAGGATAGCTTCCCACCCGGAGTCACCGTCCATGCCGCCGGCGGAGATCCCACCACCTGGGTCAGCAAAAAAGACGGCCCCGTTTTCAGTGGAGAAACCGCCCTGAAACGCACCGCCACCGCCGTCGCTCAAGACTTCTTCAGCGGCGGAGCCACCTTCGAAGTACCCGCCAATGGACGCCTGAGCGCCCACTGTTTCATCGACGAAAAAAATCCCCCCGCCTCCATCATGATCCAGCTCCACGTCGGCGGCTGGAATCACCGCGCCTTCTGGGGGGAAGAAGGTGCCATCCCCTTTGGCCAAGTCCGCACACCCGAGCGGGTCAAAATGGGCGCACTGCCGAAAGCGGGCGAGTGGGTCACCCTCAGCATACCCATTGAAAAAATCGGCCTGAAACCCGGCATGAAAGTCACCGGTTACGCCTTCACCCAATTCGGCGGCACCGTCACCTGGGACCACCTCAGCATGAGCTCCCGTGTCGAGCCCGCCAAAGATCCCCAATGGTCCTGGAGCCAGTGGATCACCAAGAACCAAGGCAAACGCGTGGCCGAACTACCCCAAGATCTGCAAACCCTCGTCCGGGGAAAAAAAGCCACCGAATGGACCCCGGCAGAAACCAAACAAGTCAAAGACTGGTGGTTTGAAAACGACTACCAAGGAGCGCGTGAAATCGTCAGCGGCGTTCGGGGTCAAAAGCTCGCCTTAGAATCAAAACGCAAAAGCCTAGAAGACCTCATACCCGCCACCTTCATCATGGCAGATTTGCCAGAGCCACGGGAAAGCTTCATCATGAATCGCGGCCAGTATGACCAGCCCGGTCAGAAGGTCACGCGGGGCACCCCCGCCATCTTCCCACCCCTGCCCCATCCAGACCAGCCCACACGGCTAGACCTGGCAGACTGGCTCCTTTCCCCCGATCATCCGCTGACCTCGCGCGTCACCGTGAACCGCCTCTGGCAGCAATTCTTCGGCCTTGGCATTGTCAAAACCAGCAACGACTTCGGCTCCCAGGGAGAACCACCCACGCACCCCGAACTGCTGGACTGGTTAGCCGTCACCTTCCGCGAAAGCGGCTGGGATGTGAAAGCCTTCGTCAAACTCATCGTCTCCTCCCACACCTACCGTCAAGCCGCCGAATTCACCCCGGCCAAAATGGACAAAGACCCCGAAAACCGCCTGCTGGCACGCGGCCCCCGCTTCCGTGCCGATGCCGAAGTGGTCCGTGACAGCGCCCTCTTTGTCAGTGGCCTGCTCAGCCCCACCCTGGGCGGCAAAGGCGTGCGTCCCTACCAGCCCGAAAACATCTGGGAACCCATCGGCTTTGGCGGCAGCAACACCCGAAACTACGTCCAAGATCAGGGAGAGTCCCTCTACCGCCGCAGCCTCTACACCTTCTGGAAACGCACCGCCCCACCGCCCGGCATGACCACCTTTGACGCACCTAACCGCGAATCATACTGCCTGCGGCGCGAGCGCAGCAACACCCCGCTCCAGGCCCTCAACCTGATGAACGACATCCAGTACTTCGAAGCCGCGCGTCACTTTGCCCAACAACTTTTGCTTCAAAAAGCCAGCACCGACACCCGCATCACCACCGCCTTCCGCCGTGTCTCCGGCCGCTACCCCACCGCCCAAGAGGCCGAGCTCATCCGCCAAACCCTGGACCAGCATCTAGCCGCCTACAAAACCCGCCCCGCAGAGGCCCAGCAAGCCATCACCTACGGCGACTCCAAGCCCGACCCCACCCTAGACCCCACCGAACTCGCTGCCTGGACCCTCGTGACCAACCTCCTCCTCAACCTGGATGAAATGGTGACCAAGTGAGCCTTTGAGGAGAGTAACCAAAGAACGTCTGACTTTGAGAAAGATTTCCCGTAACGCCTCACCGTCAGTTGCAGCGCAACTGACCTACTGGTATCACTCATAACATAGGTTAACACGCTCCATAAAAAAGTCCCAAAATGTGAGAGGTCACACCTTGGGACGCATTTCAGTTAAACGTCAGGAAGACGGCTTCAGCTATCTCAATGCTCGTCCTTCTTGGCTGAAGATTTCTTTTTCAGACTGCTCAGATAAGCGACCACATCACGCACTTCCCTGGGTGTGAGGATGCCAAGCATGGGTGGCATCATGGAGATGGGCGGTGTCTGCATGGCGATCAGATTGCGATCCAATTTCTTCTCTGTCCCATCAGCTAGGCGGATGGTCACGCTGGTCTTGTCTTCTTTAGCCAAAGCACCCGCCAGATTGGCACCATCCTTCATCGTCACTGAAACCAAGCCGTAACCCGGCGCAATTTTAGCAACAGGATTGACCACGGACTCCAGCAATTCAGCTTTGGTGCGCTGGGCACCGATCGTCTTCAAAAGCGGGCCGACCTGGCTGCCCTCTTTCTCTTCGACGGTGTGACAAGCTAGGCAGTTGGCCCCCAGGTGATTGGTCACAATGTCCTTGCCATTCTTCGCATCACCGCCTTCAGCCAAGTCATCGCGCGGGGCGCTGGTGCGGGCCTGTTGATAGGTCGCCACGCGATCCGCCAGGGCTTCATTGGCCTGGGCTGCCTCCAGCACATCCAGCTTTAATCCAGCCTCTACTTTACCAGCGGTTAAGCGCTGCATCCAGGTATCCAGGACACCAGTCGCCGCCTTGGTTTTCGTGCCAGCTAGCAATTTCAAAGCCGCCTGTTTCTCTTCCAAGCTGCCTTTTTCCAGCACACGTGAAGCCTCGGCAATGGCGCGATCTTTTTGATACTCAAAGGTCTGCGCAAGAGAGGCCATACGCAGTTCCACTGGAGCCGATTTCTCAGTCGCCTGCTTCAGCGTCTCTGCAAAAGTCGGATCAGCGGAATGCTGCGAGGCCATCAGATTCAGCGCGCCCACACGCAGGTCAGGGCTGGCAGAAGAATCGGCGATGATCTGCTGAAGCGCAGGCGCTGCTACATCCAGGCTGAGCTTGATCATTAGTTCAATACCCAGCGCCTTCAGTTCAGGATTGGTCAAGGTCAGTAGAGCTTGGATTTTAGTCTGGATGACATCAGCCACCGACTCAACATCCCGCTTGGCGTAGATACGATACACGCCGTCCACACGATCCACCAAAGGCGGTTCCGTGAAGTCCAGCAGAGCCTGGAAAGCCTCCAGCGAAAGTGGCCTATCTGCCAGCGCATACTTTGCTAAGCGAGCCACGTTTTCGGGCTTGCCTAACCGCATGTTAGCATTGATCACACGACGCAAGGTTGGCTCCGTTAAAGGATGGGTAGCATCCAGCAGTGCTGCCAATTCAGGCATGGCCTCAGGAATGCCCACGTCATCATGAATGGCATGCGCTGCCTCGGCCACGATGGCAACGTCAGCGTCACTCAGATACTTAGCAACCAACGGTGAGTTTTGACGACCTAGCGCTAACGCGGCAGCCAGTCTCAGGTTTTTAGACTCGGAGGCTGTCTGTGCCGCTAAGACCTCGGACTTGACACAACCCGTCAGGCCCGTGACCACGGCGTGACGCAGCCAGGCATCCGCCGCATCCTTTTCCGCCATGCGACGCAGGGCGTCCCCTGCCGCAGCCACTTCCAGCTTGCCCAGTGCAATCGCCACATGGAAACGCACCCGGGGTGAAGGAGATTCCAGCAGACCGATCAAAGGCTCCTCCACAGGCTGGCTGACTTTCCGTTCACTGAGGACTTTGGCCATCTGCGTCTGCATCTCGGTGTTCGTCTCTGTTACCAAAAGAGCCTTCAGAGGCGTGTCATCCACCATGCCTTTGCGGCAGCCAATGCCGTAACCCCACAGACCATGAATGCGGGCAAACAATGGCGCTTTCGTATCCCCAGCCACTTTCATCAGCGTCTTCCATTCCTCACGCTTGGCCAATTCCAGCTCAGCCCCCACACGTACACGCTGGTCAGCATGGCCTAACAAAACTTGCAAATCGTTCAGATTTCTTTTCCCAAAACCAGCGGTCAGAATTTCCTTCGTCTCTTTCCGATCTGGGCTGACTTTCGCCTTCTCTTCATCCACAGACCACACCGCTCCCTTTTCATCCAAAGGATAACCACCCACCCAATCAGCCATGTAGAAGGTGCCATCTGGTGCCCAGCTCATGCCGATGCCCATGATACCACTACTGATGAGGCGAGCCTGACTCATTTCAAAGGCTGCCCCATTCGGCTTTACCGTAAAGGCTTCCATTTTCCCAGTCGGGAACTGATTGACGATGAAATGTCCGCGAAGACGCTCCCCTAAAGCCGTACCTGGCTCATGCAAAAACCCAGCTGGACCATTGGAAAAATTCGCCAAAGGTGGCGTGATGAATAACGGCTGCTCGGCCCCTGCCTTCCAGATGTTTTCACGCATCCAGCGACTCTGGATCTTCATGTACTGGTGATTGCAGCGCCAGCCGCTGTCACTCCGCTCGGTGATGTAAACAAAGCGCTCATGCTCCCCAGGCATGTCCGCATCATTGTCCACTCCGAAGATGTTACCGTAATCATCAAAAGCCACTTCCTGCACGTTGCGCAGACCGTGAGCAAAGACTTCAAAGCCTGTGCCATCGGGTTCCACACGCATCACACAACCCTCATGGGGATAGTACCAATTTTTGCCTGCTTTGTCCGTGACGTTCACACCTTTGTCCCCAATGCTCCAGTAAATGCGACCATCCGGCCCCAGGCGTGGCCCGTGCATGTCATGCCCTGCGTAGGCAATGTGCATGCCGAATCCGTGAGCCACCACTTCACGCACATCCGCTACCCCGTCATCATCCGTATCCTTCAGTCTCCAAAGGTCAGGGGCGATGGTGGCATAAACCCAACCATCATGGTAAAGAATGCCAGCGGCAATGCCAGTGACCTCCGTGTTAAACCCTTCAGCAAACACCGTGATCTTATCCGCCGTGCCATCGCCATCGGTATCGCGTAGCTGATAGATGCGCTCGGTATGATAGGTCAGATCTTTCCAGTCGATGGAACCATCTTTGTTGTGATCCTTCAGACTTCCACGAGGTAAGCGCATTTTACCTGGCGCGAGTTCACCATGATAAAATGCGATTTTGTCTTCCACGCTAGTGAAACTCAGATCATCTGGGATCCACTGAGTATGCTCGCGGATGTCCAAATCTCCCACCTTGCGGCGTGTGGTGGAAGTCACATACACCCGCCCTTGCTCATCGACTGAACAAGCCACCGGGTCCGGCACATTCAGATCTCCTGACCAACGGTGAAGTGAAACCTCAGCCGCAGATGCAGTGAGGGTGAAAGCGGTGAATAATAACAGATAACGCATGAGAGAGGGGCAGCGAAGTTCCCCCGAAAACAAAAAGAAGTCCAGCGGACAAGCATTGGGGGAACAGACAGAATTTACGCTTATGGCGAAATGACCGACTGAAAACTACCAGTCAGAGACGAAAATATCAGCAATTGCGCCCCCCCAGCGGAAAAGGTCATCATCGTGGTAGTCACGGGTAAAGGTGCCAAGGAAACCACAGGCGGCCCCAAAGAGTAGATCGTAGAACTGGTGCCCCCCAAGGCCGCGTTGGGTGAAATGGCGAGGAGAGACTGTCCCAAATTGGCCGTGAGATTCAGCGTCGTCGTCGAATAGGCATTGCCTCCGTAGATGAGCTTTGTCCCATTGGTGGGCAATAGCAGCGGCCCCTGCAAACTGCCTGAGAAGTAATTGGCCGTCACAAATGTCACACCAGCCCCCGACACCGCATACCGCACTAGCCCCACATTGGACGCGCTTTGTGTCACCGCCGCATAGATGGACGTACCATCTGCACTCACAGTTGTTAGGCCATTTTTGCCCAATAGTTGCGCAGGCGTGCCCAAAGCTACCCCGCTGCCAGACAGCCGTAATTGCAGGCTATTGGCTGCACTCAAAGTCACACATCGAGTGTAGCTAGTGGCATGAATCGCCACCTGTGGCGGACTGATCTCATAGGAAGAATGCAAAACCTTGGTTCCCTGGCGTTCGATGATCTGCACGCGCCTCCCACCATCTACCAGTGCATAGATTCGGTCATCCGTCAGGTGTGCTGTGAAATCCACAGCTGCATTCCCGACCTTCACTCCATGCATCACCTCAGCCGTCTGCGCATCCACCCAAAGCAGCCAGGATGAATACGGACTCACCTTTTCCCGATGCAGCGCATACACCACAGGCAGCACTGGATCTCCCTGCATTTTGACAATATTCAGTGCACCCAGCACCTCAAAATCCACCGGAATAACCACCTCATCCGCACCCGAAGTAAGCGTTAAATAAGCCCGTGTCATACCTGCCGTTAGGCTGGTCGGATTCAAAGAGATCATCACCGTGGCAGGTCCCGTTCCGGCACTGCTTTGTAGGGTAACCCAAGTGGAGTCGCTTTGGAGAGTCCAGGGCACGCTGGCATCACGAGTGAGAATAGATAAAGGTAACTCCTGCACCACGGCACTTCCCAGCATAGCCGAGCCCGAAAGTCGATCTGGAGTTGCCCCCACCTGAGCCATCTTGAAGCTCATCACGCCCCCCTTTGAAACCGAATCATCCAGTGCCCTAGCATCAATGCGCCAGTAATAGGTTTGCCCCAAGGCCAGTTGATTAGCATTCAGACGATAGCTTGTCGCAGGGGTGGAAACCAAAAACTCATTGGATAAGCCACCATACTCCGCATTCTCAACAGCCGCTGCATCGGCACCGAAATAGATATCATAAGATGCCACGGAAGGATCACCCGACCAAGTCAAGGTATCAAACGTCACATTCTGTACCGCCCCCTCTGCAATGTCTGAACTGATCGAGATCGAAGGCAGATAGCTCGTATCAACACGCCCCAAAACTCTGCCCACAGGGTCGTAATATACTAAGCTATGCTGATCAGGCGCAAAAGCTGTTACAGTCGTCGTAACAGGCAAACTTTGCACCAAAGCTCCGCCGTCTCCCCGAAGAATCTCAGAATCGGTGACCACAACATCCAAATAAGCAGATGCATTGTATATCTTGTTAGGCGTGAGTTGTCCTTGTTCACCACCTTCCAGATTCGTAGCCGTAAAAAACCGCCCTTGGGTGATCACAGAATCCAGATTGGCACTCAGAAGAATTGGGTGTTTAGCACTGTCTTGATCCAACACCGCACTGCTAGCCCCAGTTTGAGCCAACGTGGCATCAGAGCAATTTACCCGCGCCAAAATTGCGCCCCCCGTATTCCCCCCCCCCGTCTGCGAACGCGCAAACAGAGTCTTACCATCAGGACTAACTTTCATTGCTCCAATGCCTTGCAGCCCCTGTAACCGAAAGGTTGAAACATAAGCGCCCGCATTAAAATCATAAACATGGATGGCTGGAGACGAGGCTGCATCTACATAATAGACAGTCCCCTCACGCCCTGCCTGAACGAGGTAAAACGCACTGAACGAGCTATTGGTGGGAATGCTCTTGGTCGCAACCAAGGTAAAGTCATCCAAATTTACTCGACTTAAACTCTGTCCTGCATAGCTGATCGCATAAAGCACACGTTCATCCGCGCTCAAGTCCACATCCGTGATGTCGGCAGGCAAGCTCAAGACATCTTGCAAAAGCAAGGAACTTGGATTGATCGAAACCAAGACAGAAGCCTTCCCTCCAATGCCACGCACCAATCCCAAGACTCGATTATGCCGCCGATCCGTCAGCAACTGGCTAAACTCCGCCTTCTGCACGACCCGAGTCACCTGCACAACACGCGTTACATTCGCCGTGGAAATCGTGATGCTCCCCGTGTGGGTCCCCTCAGGCAAGGAGGATGCATAATTCACAGCGATTTCTGCCGAACCATTTCCCGAACTTGCTGAAGGCAGTATCCAAGGAGCACTCGCTGTCAAACTCCAGGCAGGAGATTCACCTGCCCTAGCCTGCAAAGTAAACACAGAGGAAGGCAAAGACGAACCCAACAAGGTTGCCGTCTGAATTGATGAGGTCGAAACGGCCAGCTCACCCGGCGTAACATGAAGTGTAACAGGAATATCAGCCGTCCCGTTCAGCACCGCATTGCTACTGAGCGTGATGGTGGCCGTTTGCTCAGAAGGAGAAAGTTCCGCTGCGCTTAATTCTAAGGTCAACTCAGCCCCTTCTCCTGGATTAACACTCCCACTGGATTGACTCAATTTCAGCCAAGAGGCTGCACTGGAAGGCTGAATATTGGCCACCCAATTTAAGAGCGTGCCCCCATCATTACGTATCAACAAGCTCGCCGCCAAGGATTGCCCCTCCTCCACCGAAGCATTCAAACTGCCGGGAGATACAGCAATGGTCGGCGGTATGATAGACACACCACTCACAAGCACAGACACGCTTGGTGCAGTTAGCCGATTCGTCGCAAACACGAGACTCCCCGAAAGAACTTCTGGTTGTGCGGAGGCAAACTTTACGGAGAGAGTCCTTGTTTCGTTTGCGGCTAAGTTAATCGGAAACTCGATTCCCGGCAGTGTCAAACTCGGTGAAGGCAAGGACACACCAGATACTGTCAATAGAGCATTCCCAACATTCTTCAAAACGATCTGTTTCTGAACTTCGCCTGGAAGATTCAGCGTACCAAAACTCACCGTGGAAGGAGTGACCCATAACTGAGGCTCTTCTAAAACAACCCTCGTATAACTAATTTTGATAAGAGGTCTGACAGGATCATTGGTGTACAAAGAAATAAGCTCAGTCGTCGCTCCCGGAGGAGTCGTTGCCATACTTGAAGACCTCAATGTCACCACCTTCGTAGCGCCGACTTCCAAAGTTCCCTGGATCTCACTCATTGTCCCGGAGTCAAACAAGGTGGGAAAGCTCCACGCCAAAGGTGCCGTGCCCAAATTTTCCAGCGTTATCTCCTGAGTCGCTGCCACGCCTGGGCGCGTGGTCAATGTGAATGATTCAGGGCTTACTTTCACAACGGGTGCAGGCAGCCCTAAGCCTGATAAAGGAACAGCGACTGGACTGCCTTTGGCCGAATTCGTTGTGAAAGAAAGCGAACTGAAATAGGCCCGCGCTTCAGTCGGAACAAAGCGTACTTTTACAGACTTCATCTGGCCCACACCCATCTCAAAAGGCGTATCGGCATCAACTTGAAAAACCGGATCATCCGTGGTGATCGAGTCCACCCTTAACACTGCATTCCCATCATTACGCAGTGTCACCACCTGTTCGTTGACTCCATTTACAGGCGTGTCCTCCATGTCCACACTGTCAGTGTCTAACGACAAAACTGCGGCAGAGGGAACCGTTAAAGTCACGGGCACATTCACCGTCGGTGTTTCTGGGGCATTGCCAGAGACTTTTATACTTCCCTCATAAACACCTGCAGGAAGATCCCGTGCATTCAGGTTCATCACCAAAGTCGAATCACGCCCCAGCTTGGCAGAGCCAGACTCCGTCATGAGTCGCAGCCAGGAGGTTCCCTGCCCATGCACAGTATTCAGGAGAAAATGATCCATGATCTGTTCCACGCGCGACGCTGAAACGGCCTCGCCCAAAGCAGAGCCGAACACGAGAACATAAAGCCGTGTGCTTCTCGGCAATCCACTGATCTCATGGTCATCCAGGCCAGTATCACTGGGGAAATGATGTGTTAAGTGCGCATCCTCAGGCAAGAGGATCAAGTGATTCACCGAGGGTGTCTCTGCGCCTGTGACGCTTTTGAAGAACCCGACATAACCATGTCGATGTAGCACGGCACCCTCAGTCACGCCTTTTCCCTCTGTCCCCAGATGGCCCAAAATTCGAAAAGTAGAAACATCCTTCAAATCTGCCGCCATCACAAACAGCCCCGGTAACTTGCGAGTAAAATAGAGACTGTTTGGCCCCAGATTTTGATTCACCGTGATGTTTCCATCCGTGAAAGCAATGTTCTGCCCGCCATTCAGATTGGTGGAAAGAAGATTGCCCGTGTTATACATTTGGTTACCGCCATTAGCGATGCTATAGCCAATGGCCCCATCCGTGAAATCATAGCGATTCGGGATCAGCTCAGTCAGTTTGCTCGACTCCGCATTCAGTCGCGCCAAGACCTCCGCCAACGTCCCTGCACTGGCAGGGCTATCTATTTCCCCAGCCAACTCAGCCTGCCAAACCAAGGCCGCTTGCCCCTCATTACTCACCGTTAGTTCCACTTCTTTTTGATCACTAGGCAGCACCGTTTCAGCCACCCTATCCGGCAGTACCGCCATCGTCGGCGGATTCACCACTTCAGCCCAAACATCCAACTTCACTGAGCCTGTGATACGGCTATTCGTGCTCACGGTAAGCCGACCTTGGAAGGATTGCGGACTGGATGCTTCAAAGGTACTGGTTAAAACCATCGGCTCTCCAGGCTCCAGTACCAGCTTACCTGACCAAGTAGGAATCAAACTCGGTGAACTAGAACTCACTTGCCGAATTTCCAAAGGTAGGTTCCCCACATTGACGAGGTTAAACTTCGCCACGGTAGGCTCGTCGATCCACACTTGACTGAGATTTAAGACAGTAGGCATGGCTCGCAAGACCGCTTGTCGAGTCACTTTCAGCGCAATGGGAACGCTCACCGCAGGACGTTTAGGATCATTCGAACGCAGCGTGATCGCAGAACGATATATCCCAGCGGCCATCTGGTCCGTCGTGAAGTTCAGATGGATCAGATGTTGCGCCCCTGGCTGTAGTACTTCGCCTGTCGAACTAACCTGTAACCACGCTTCAGAATCGGCCTCCGTCGCCAAATTCCAGTCCAAAGTTTCACCTCCTATATTGGCTATTTTGATGGTCCTCGTCAGGGGCATTCCCGGCACAGCACTTAATGTTAGGCTAGCAGGCGTCACTTTCAACGTCGGAGGTTTCAAGCAAAGCCCCGAAATCGGGACTTGAAAAAACACACCCGGCACATTGGCGGCAAACACCAAGGTTGAGTGAATCTCCCCTGGCGACTTCGGCGCAAAGGTCACCGGTACTAGCACCGACTCACCCGGCTTAATCGTCAGTGGCAATTTTAGACTCACCCGAAAAGCCGCCGTCAGCCCCCGACCCACCTTTAGCGTCAGATTCACCGTCCCTTCATTGGAAAGCCGCATGAGTTGCCCCTGAGTCTCCCCCACATAGGTTTTGCCAAAGGCCAGCACATCATACGTCGGCACCGGAGCTGCCACAGAAGTCATCACCAAAGAACAGTCCACAGCGGGGTTATCGGGGTCGTCTGAGGAGACTCTCAGCAAGCCTGAATAAACTTTGGGTGCATAAGCCCTCGCACTGAATTTCAGTGTGATTTTGGTCTTCTTCCCTGGGGCCAAGGTGAATTCGTCAACTCCTTCCACTTCCACCCAGTCCTGCGGATCTGTAGTCGCCAGCACGACTGAGGCATGTCCTTTTAAGATGCCTTTCCCTGTATTCTTCACCGTGTAAGCCCGTATCGCCGTCTGCCCCTGCGACAAGCGAAGCTTCGTACTTTGTGGTGTGACATGGATTTTTGGCGCATCTACATGCGTTCCTGTTAGGCCAATTTCAACCTGAGAACGACGCGGATCATTTGATCCCAAAATCAGCGCCGCCCCATAACTCCCCAACGGCACATCCTTCTTAAAAGCCACGTTCAAAACATGCTTCTTCCCTG
>JAOZVT010000384.1 GCA_025869455.1 Prosthecobacter sp. | reverse complement strand
ATAATCTGGACACGGTATCTTTTACAGCTTGATATAACAGATATTTTCGGTTGTAGTGCAGCAGGTGATTATATTGATAAACTGGTATTGAATACTTGGCCAAAAGCAGGGCTTCCTGGGTTTTGCTTAAGGTTTTGCCCTTATTGAACCTTGGTAAAATATCTGTATCAGCCACTTTCAATATATGTTTACACATGTCCAGCAGCTGGCGGGAATGTGCGGCTTCCATGCTGTTATCTGCACCGGGTGGGTAACGTGCTTCAATGACGTCAATGTCTGCTAATACATCATCAATAGCCGTTTTCAAATAGCTGTTTTGATATATGGATGCGGTGGTTGAGTATTGAACAGGTACTGTATTTTCACCCATGCCTGATGACAACTATATAAAGTATAAACAGGAGTAAATGATATCTGAAAAAGCTTAAGCTAATATTAAGGTGAAGGGGATACTGAGCCGCGACTGTCAAGGAGCGGTTGTGAGCCAGGGAGTCGCCCCGATTTGGATAAGCGTCTAATCCTGTCACACCACTCAATATCGCTGATAAATATCATAAGGCTTGATACTGGCAATATAATAATAATGAGACCAGGCATCGCGAAACGCCGGATCGCTGGAATAGTCTATCGGGAAATTAATCAGTTGCCCCAGATAGGCCTGGGAAGAGGGGATGTCAACAAACACGAAGCGTGGTTTTTTCTCATTCAAATCACGGCTGATGATGCCAAGTGCCAACGAACGATTGTCTTGCCGGTAAGCCTCCGAATAGCGCTTTGGTTGCAAACGGGCGTATTCCCAGGCAAAAAAGGCAATGCTGCCAACGTAGTCTGCATGTGTGTAAAATTCAAGGGTCGATAATTGGTGGCTCATGCTGAAAAAATCATAACTGTTGTTCTTTTCATGCTGATTTAAAAAGCGTACCAGGCGGCTGACCGGATTGTCTGAATGGAATTTTTGCATGGCGGACAGGGTTAAATAACTGCTCATGCTCACTGGAATAAAGAAAACAGGGATTGCCAGGGCAACAAGCCGCAGATTATTTGCCGTACGTCGGGAAGAAACCGGACTGACATCAACCAGCTCTGCAAACATGACTATCCAGTATAAACAGGCGATGGCAACGGCCGGCAGGATATGGTAATACCACAGAACCCGGGGAATCAGAAACGTTATCAAATAACCGATGACAGCGAGTGTCAATATGATTTTGACTGACCTGTTTCGTGCGTCATGGCGATTAAACCAGGCCGATGCGAGTGTGGCACAACAAAAAAG
>JAOZVT010000383.1 GCA_025869455.1 Prosthecobacter sp. | reverse complement strand
GCTAAACAAGCTGGTCAGCCACAGAGCCACTGCTGTTATTGATAGAGCCCAGTGCATTCGCTTCCCCCGCCTTCCGTAAGGTAGGCAAATTACACTTGGATTGGCAGTAAACCTCACCACCCCTGCTCACGCCATACTCGCAAACCTTCGACGACTTCTGCCCGGCGATTCCCTGGACTCATCTCCCAGATCAGGGGCACGCCAGCAGGGACTAGGGGCAGTAGTTTAGCCAAGGCCACGCCGCCTGTACTCAGAGGGACGCGATGATCTTTCTGCGGCCAACGCACATCATGGACGTGACAGCCAATAAGCCGTGGTGCGATCTGGCTTAGATATATTTCATGGTCCAGCAGCGCTAAATTAGCCTGCCGCTGCACATGGCCAAAATCATGCCAAGCCCCCAGCCAAGGGCAATCCACATATTCCTCCAGCAGCTTCAGCATCTCTGCCTGATTGGGGATCTGTTCATAATGGCTCCGCGTCTCTACCCCCACGCGTACACCTTCTTTCTCGCATACGGGCAAAATCTCATCCAGCGCGGCCCGCACACGATCCAGCGCAGCGGCACTGGCTGCTTCTCTTTGGGCTACTAGCTTTAGCTTCAGGTCTGAGTACTTTCGCGAATACAACTGCCCCGCCAGCGTCATCTTTTCCAGTTCATCTGTGATGGATTTCACCCGTGGCGCACACCCCAGATGCAGCACCACGCGATCTGTGCCAAACCGCGGTGCCATCTCCAGCGTCCGCTTTGTCAGTGAAATCGCTCGATGTCGCTCCGCCTGTACATCTGAAGTAAACTCGTACACGTCCGGCGCATCCATCGTCACCTCCACGGGTGGCGGACAGAAATTATGCAAACTGCTGACCTTGATCTCACCTGCCTCCACCGCCTCAAGCAAACCGGGCAGCAATGATATTTTTGTCCCATGACTCACCTCGATCCACTCAAATCCCAGTTCCCTCGCCTCCGCAGCCAACTCCCGCCCCTCGGTGTGGCGATGACTGTTCCAGCAGGTGGAGAGAGAGAGAATAGGAAAAGTGTCCGACACGATAAGTAGATTTACCTCATGCCTCCTGCCCCCGCCCAGGTCAAAAAGAAATCCGAGGGCCGAAGAGTGGAAGATGCCGTCAATTTCACGAGCAGCCTCAACCTAACAAATAATGCATTTCAAAACACTCATACCAAAGCCAGACCTATTCTCAAAGCTCTGCTAAGCCAAACTTAACATCGCGTTAGAATGAAAGAGATAGGACAAAGATCCCCTCACCGACTTCATTACTTCGTGCCACCGACCCAGCCACCACCGATGGCGCGGAGCATCTGCACTGTTGCCGTGAGGCGCTGGCCATCCAGCTGAGCCAGCGTCAGGCGAGTGGTCAAAACCACGCGGTCTGCATCCACCACTTCGAAGTAGCTGGCCAAACCTTTGTCATAACGCAGGCGGGCGAGACGGCTGGTATCCTGGGCTGAAGAGACGGCGGCAGCCACAGCGGCGCGTTGTTTGCTGTAAGCTTTCAGGTCCAGCATGGCGTCTTCCACTTCACGCATGGATGTGAGGATGGTTTGCTTGTAAGTGGCTAGACTTTCTTCATAGCGGCTCTGCGCAGCGCGTAGGTTTCCACGCAGGCGACCACCCTGGAAAATCGGCACGGTAAGCTGTGGGCCGATGCTAGCAGCGCGGCTTTTCCATTCCAGAAAATCCTCTGCCCCAACGCTTTCAAATCCACCGCTGCCAGTCAAACTGAACACAGGGTAAAAATTCGCTTTAGCCACACCGATGTCAGCATTGGCAGCACGCAGGGTCTGCTCTGCCGAACGGATGTCTGGGCGGCGCTGCAAGAGGGTACCCGGAAGACCCGCTGGCACGCGTGGTGGTGAAGGTAGGCGACGATTGTTAGCCAAGTTGAAATCCGACGGCATCTCGCCACACAGGACGGCCAGTGAATGCTCCACGCCTCCACGCTGACGCTCAATGGCGGCGAGGTCATTCTTGGCCAGTTCTAGTTCTGTGCGCGCACGGGCCACATCCATTTCATTGGCCAGACCACCTTCAAAGCGGGACTGCTGGAGATTCCGTGCTTCTTCGCGAAGGGAGATGGTTTCACGCAAAATTTTCTCCTGATTATCCAAGGAGGCAGCTAGGAAATAGCTGCGGGCCACTTCGGCAGCTACCACGAGACGTTGCGCGGACAAATCCTCCACAGCCGCGTCTTCCCGCGCCTTGGCACCTTCCACACGGCGGCGCACACGGCCCCAGAGATCCACCTCGTAGTTCAGCCCCAGATAAGCCTGATGACGATCACGCTCCAGATTGGGCAAAGCTGCCCCAGACGGCAAATTGGCTCCGATACTGTTGGCGGAGGAATGCTCGTAAGTAGCGTTATTTTGCAGATTCAGCTGAGGGAACCAATCAGCACGCTCGACACCCGACATCGCACGTGCGGTTTCCACACGAGCCAAGCCGCTGCGTAGATCCTGGTTATTGGCCAAAGCACGCTCCACCAGACTGGTCAGGCTGCGATCCTTAAACAGCGTCCACCACTGATCCGGAATGGGCAAATCAGAGACATTGGAGTTCTCTTTCCACTTCTTCGAAAGGGTGATGTCTGGCGACAAAAAGTTCGGTCCGACGGTACAAGAGGCCATCATGACACTGGCACTGAGGGCGATCACCTGTCTGGAGTGTAAACGAAGTTTGGCGATCTGGGAAGAGGAGCGGGAGAACATGGGAGGTGATAAGAGATCGTTTGAGGAAATTTATTCGTTCATTTATTTGCGATTGGCATCCGCAATAAAGACATCCATCTGCTGACCGACAAAGAGAGCCGGGGGCAAGGGATTCTGCAAACGGTAGATAACCTGAAGTACGCGAGTATCTACGCGCTCCGTGGCATCTCCAGTCAGAGATTTTTTAGGAATGACCAAAGGTTCAAAGCGGACGAACTCCAGTTGGGCCTTCAGATCTGGGTTCCCCCGCACGTGAGCCACCGCTGTGGCCTGGGGGCTGATGCGCCAGGCTTCGTGCTCATCCACATCCGCCCGCAGATGCAGCGGATTGGTTTGCCCCAGGATCATCCAGGCATTGGCGGCAGGTGCGGCGGAGATGAACTCCCCTGCCCTCACTCGGAGTTGTAGGACAGTGGCATCCATAGGGGCACAAACTGTGCTGCGGGTGATTTCCGTCTCAGTGACTTCCAGCTTGGCCTTGGCCAAAACGATGGCAGCGCGGGCGGTTCCCACCTGAGCTATCACGGTGGCCAGGGTGGTTTCTCGCTGAGTACGCTCCTCTGCCGAGATTGCGCGGGTATCGCTGAGCTTTTCCGCGTAGTCCAGATTTCGGCGGGCTTGCTCCTGCTCAGACTCTGCCACCGTGAGCTGGGCTTTGGCTTCAGCTAGCTCCGCCAGGGCGACTTGCCGCTCAGACTCCAGTTCCCGCGTGTCCAGTTTCACCAAAGGCTGGCCAGCTTTGACCCCCTGCCCCAGTTGGACAGACACCTTTTCCACCACACCACTGCGGTGACTTCCCATAGTGATGGATTCACTGCTCGGCTCCACCAGCCCGATGGCCGCGATGGTTTCCGCAAAGGAACTGCGCGGCGGCATGACCGGTGGCTCCGTCATTTCACGATGCGGCTGACTGCTGATAACGGAATGCACGGCCCAGACAAAACAACCGACAGCCAAGATAGGGAGGATGGGAATTTTCATAAAGTAGTGAGGGATCAATAGGGTTCAGGGCTAAACGAAGGATGTGGAAAATCAGGAGGTGAGAGCTGGCTTTGGGGTCTCCACCTGCGTGATGATGCCATCGTCCATATGGGCGATGGTGTGGGCATGGTGAAAAACACGGTTGTCATGGGTGACGACCACCACGGCCCGATCTGGAGACAAAGCAGCAGAAGCCAGCAGGCCCATGACCGACTCCCCTGTTTTGTGATCCAGGGCGGCGGTGGGTTCATCACAGATGATGAGGCGCGGCTCATGCACTAGCGCACGGGCCAAAGCGACACGCTGCTGCTGCCCCCCAGAGAGAAATCTAGGCATGGAGGCGGCTTTATCCGCCAAGCCCAGGCGATCCAACAAAGCGGTGGCTTTTTTCACGGCAAGACCACGCTTCACGCCATCGGCCATCAAAGGCACAGCCGCATTCTCCGCCGCCGTGAGGGAGGGTAACAAATTGTATTGCTGAAAAACAAAACCGAGGTTGCGCCGCCGAAACAGAATGCGCTCCTGAGCTTTCATACGGCCATGGTTTTCATTCAGCACCTCCAGGTCACCTGCACTAGGGTCCAACAGACCCGCAATGACTGAAATCAGTGTCGTTTTTCCACAACCGCTGGGGCCGACCAAGAAAGTCAGCTTCCCCAGTTCAGCCTGGAAATCCACACCGCGCAGCACCTCGATACGGGCCTCGCCTTCGCCAAAATGTTTGCGCAGGGACAGGCAGCGTACGGCCTGAGAAGATGATGAAGGATTCATAGGATCAACGGAAGACGGAGGCGGGTTCCAGGACGATGACTTTGCGCACGCTCAGAAGACTGACGGCGACCACGACCACACTCATGAGCAGGCCCACACTGACAACGGCCTGCCACATGAGAATGATGCCACGAGTGGCCATGCCATGAAGCGTGGCTTGGAAAAAAGCTGCCGCCATGCCAGTGCCAATGGCGTAACCAATGGCCCCAGCGACCACGGCCTGAAGCAGCACCATGCCGACCAATCGAGAATTGGTCACCCCGATGGCCTTGAGCGCCCCGAACTGGCGTAAGTTCTCCACGGTGAACATATAAAAAGTCTGACCGCTAACAGCCAACCCAACAATAAGTGCGACAATAATCGTGATGCCAAAATTAACAGGTATGCCAGTGTTTTTCATGTAATAGATGACACAGTCCCAGATAAATTCCGCCGTGGTGCGGGCCTTCAACCCCGTCTCTTTTTCAATCCTGCGGGCCAATTCCTCTGCCGTGACTCCAGGCTGTGGACGCACCAAAACGTAACTGAGCTGATTGCGCTCTCGACCTTGAAAATTGATGGCTTCACTGTAGCGGGCGTGAATGACTGGAAAGCTCACAAAAGGAGCGCTGGCATTTGAAATCCCCACCAGTGTAACCTTGTGATCATTCAGCTCTAAAACGCGGCCAAGCTCAAAAGGCTCCCCAGGAAATAGCAGGGCGTAACCTGCTTTGTCCATGATGATGCTATTGGACTCCCTGAGATTCTCCCACTTGCCTAACAACATTTGACGAGGCGCACCCACCAGCGTGCTATCATCCACGCCGAGTGTAAAAGTGGAGGCAAACTTTCCGGCCAAAGTTCGGGCAGTAGGATTGCCCTTAAACAAGCGTACCGCGTAGTCCACGCCAGGCACACTGCGCACCCGAGTGAGGTCTGTGTCTTTGAGTGCTTTGGTCTGCTCAAAGTATTCTGTGTAACGGTCCATGACCCACACTTCAGCATCAGTGACATCCCGAATCTGGCTGCCTGTTCGCTGCATGATGCCACAGAAAATGCTGATCTGGTTTTGCAAAAGGAAGGTAGAAAAAGCAAAGGCGAAGATGAGGCCAAAGTACTTGGCCCGATCCGTCATCAGCATGCGCAGGGCGATGAAATTCATGCTTCCGTTTCCTCCTGGGTTGGGCGATTCCAATGAGGACGACCTGCACCGACTCCATCTTCCAGGAATTGACTGCTCAGGCCACCTGCAGGTGACTGAATGCAAAGAAAATGCAGCGGTTTGTTACCCGTGCTACGCCAGCAACGGACCCCTGCCGGATCTACCCGCACGCAGGAACCCGGGCCAACGTTGAAAACAGACTCGCCTACCATGAACTGCCCACTGCCACTGAGAAAGACATAGAGTTCTTCATTCTGACGATGGCTGTGCAGGAAAGGCATGCCCTGCCCTGGCTGCATGACATTGACCGAAACCTCCATGCTGGAAAGGCCAAGGGCTTCTTTGAGAAACAGTTTCCCGCCGATGCCGGCAAACTGCCACTGAGCTACATCTTCTAAACTGCCAAAACTGCTATGGCGGTAATGGTCTCCTTCATGGAGAACTGGTGGTGTATCTTGATTTGCTGGGTTCATATCCAAGGGTCGTTTTTTGACTATTAGTCATTATTTACGCAAAAAAAGTCATGGGTCAGCGTTTAGCCAAGCAGCAGCATTAGGAAATACCTCCGCGAGAATGCGGCTATCGGTAGCCGCATAATCATGATCTTTGAGCAAAGGCTTCCAACCTAGACCGTCACAAATGAGATCCTGATTCAGCCTAACGGCAAGCATGGGATTCTGAATTCCAGCTTGCACGCGAAACTGAGGCTCACGCCCCATGAGGTGACTGCCCACCGTAACCGCGATCAGAGAAAAAGTCGCCTGCTCTGGGCTATATTGGCCGCGTGGTATATCTCCAAGAGCCATGGCTTCCACGACGAGGTTATTAATGATACGCCAACAGCGGGCTCCCTGAAAGGAATGCGCGTGGCGGCGCTCTTCACTAGCCTTTTCCCAGAAGGAAGCGGACTTCAGCATCATCTCTACATGGAAGTACTCAGGGCAACTGAGGGCAAACTCGCAGCAAGCGAAACCAATGGCGCGAATGCGTTCCCGACTCAATCCCTGGAAATGACTGGCCTTTTCAAACATGTCCGCGCGTTGTCGCAGAGATGCCGTCGCTACGGCAAGCACCAGATCTTCTTTGGATGAGAAATGCTGATAGAGCGTGCCCTTCGAATATTCCACGGCCTCAGCCAACTGCTCCATATTCCAAGCCTGGAAACCTTTTTCCAAAAGCAGCCGCCGGGCATGGGTAATGATCAATTCTTCCCGCGCCTGGAACTCGCGTTCCTTGCGTGTGATCACGGGCAGTACATCGGACATGCGCTGATCATCTCACATTTTGACCATTGGTCAAATATTATCTATTCAGACGTAACGTGGCCATGAGAACCGTGAGTTTCACCTCCTATAGCGCTCCTACCAGACGGCACCAAAACTGCGCACTACTCAATTCCCCGTCCTTCTCTCAACCATTCTAGGAGGTTCTTCCTCGGTTTCGGCGGCGATGGTTGCTGGAGGTTTTTCTCAGCCTGCGACGCTTCAGTTGAGTGAAGGCCCGCCTTGGGAACAACCATCGGAGGGAGGGCGGAGGGAGCTTGATTGGGCATACAACTCTCCGCCAACATGCTAGGCGAAGGATCTGGGGTTACAGGAATGGTGATGGTGTCTGGCAGCACCGCTTTACCAGCAGGCGGTTCACCAACACTAGGTTCAGGAACTTCGATAAACACCGGAGCTGATTTCAACAAAGATGACTCCGGAGGTAGTGTCGAAGTGGAAGCTGGTGGAGGAGGCTTAAAAAGGGACGGTGGCGGAATCAATGCGGAACGGATCTCTTCCAAACTTCTAGTTAGGCACTCTTTCTCCATGAATGGAGCAGACGGCTCACACAAACCAATAAGTGACTCTGCTGAAGGTAGCGGAGGCAGAGCCAAGGCTGGAGCTAGAGGAGTCTCAGGGATCTTCTTGCGGCGACTCGCCACAAGCCAGGAGGCCAGCCCCGCCAGAACCAGTGCGCTGCCCATACGTGCACGCGCCCCGACTAATGCCCCGACTGCGACCACGGCAGCAGCTTTGACAAAAGGGTGAGGTGAACCAGACCCGGATGATTCGTCCTGAGAAATCTGATGTGACATAAATGTCATTCAGACTAACGCCAAGCTCGCCCAAGAGCAATCTTGCATTCAGCAAGGCGAAGGCTCCTCAAGCAGTCCCCAGCGGCACACGAATTTTGAAAGTGGTCTCGACCCCTGGAGTACTTGTCAACTCAATGGTCCCTCCATGAGCCTCTACCGTACGCCGGACAATGCTCAATCCCAGACCGGTTCCTTTGATCTCAGGAGAGTGGTGTTTGTGACCACGGAAGAAGCGTTTGAAGACAAAGGGCAAATCATGGGCCGGAATACCGATACCATTATCCGAAATGCTTAGCAGACAGTGATCTGCAAACCACTGTCCCGTAACTTTAATCACAAGACCGGGATTTGGATTTTCTTTGAGCGCATTCTCAAGCAGGTTGGTAAAGACCTGATCCCAATAAAATCGATCTCCCACCATGTGCCCGCCATCGGATGGGAAATCCAGTTCCAGACGGGTATCACGGCCTTCTAACATCGGCGAAAGATGGTCCAGGGCATCTTGCACACAGGAACGCGCGGTGAAAGGTTCCAGATTCAGGGCTGAACTGCCATTCTCCAGACGAGAAATCGTCAGCATGTCTTCAATGATGCGGATGATCCGTTTGCCATGTTTTTCCATGACATCCAGACAACGATGGACCGCCGCCTCATCTTTGATGACACCGCTTTGCAGCGTTTCGATGTAGCCATTGATCAGAGTTAATGGGGTACGCAATTCGTGAGAAGCGTTGGCAACAAAGTCCTTTCGCACCTGCTCGGCCATGGTTTGCTCAGTGATGTCATAGACCATCAGCCAAGCTCCCGCTTCAGCCTTAGCAGGCAGGGGGGCAGCCTCAATGAGGTAATGGCGTGTATTCACCGCCCCCGAACCTAAGGTGGTGTTCATTTCAATCTCTCGGACAGTACGTCGCTGGGCCTGCAAAGCCGCCAGAACCGTATCACTCACTTGGTGATCAGAAAACTCCTCCAACAAAGTTCTTCCTCGATGAATGGAGGTACGATGAAATAAATGTCCCATCGTTCGATTGCAAAATTTGATGCGTTGATGATCATCTACAATCACCACCCCTTGGCGGATTTCATTGAGAAGTGACTCAAAAAGACGGCGCAGGTACTCCTCCTTATTCAGCGCACTCTCAGCTTCGATCAACCCTTGAAAACGCGCGCTCAATTTGCTTGCTTCAAAGGTTTTAAGCCCTGCTGCTTTGGTTACCATCTCCAGACTCCGCCGCCAATGTTTCTCACGCTGCCATACCCATAAGATGAGTAAGATTAAGGCAGCAGAGAGCAGAGTGGTTGTCATAGAATAAAGAAAAAAAGTAGCATCAAGCACACGCTCGGCCTGCTCTTAGGGCAGAAGCATATAGGATCAAGAAAAAGATCTCCAAACCTTCAACTGGCTTGGAAAACATTCTTCTTCCCCACTGTCCTTCGTGCTTCATTAAGCAGCCACGTTGTTGCTAGGGATGGCCGTTGCATCTGGGATAAACTGGTATCCTGTCCCACGCACGGTGATGATGTGCTTACCAGCTTCCCCTAGCTTTTCACGCAGACGTTTGATATGGGTATCCAAGGTACGAGTCGCCACATCATCTGAGTAGCCCCAGACTTCACGTAGGAGTTCAGCCCGCGTATGCACTGCAGCCACATTTTCCAAAAGCACCGCCAGAAGTTTAAATTCTGTGGTGGTCAGATCAATGGGATTACCATTGTGAAAAAACTTCATGTTTTTCCGATCCAGCAGAAATGCACCCGTTTTCACCTCAGACACATGGGTTACTTTTTTGGTGCGGCGCAGGATGGCAGAGATACGCAAGGAAAGCTCTCGGGGAGAAAAGGGCTTGGTCAGGTAATCATCCGCCCCCAATTCCAAACCATTAATTTTGTCCGTGACCTGCGCACGTGCCGTGAGCATAATGACAGGAACTGTGCGTGTGCGGCTGTCCGCACGCAAACGTTTAAAGGCCGTCACACCATCTTGCCCAGGCAACATCAGATCCAGCACGACCAAATCAGGCTCATGCTCAATCACAGCATTCATCACTTGCAACCCATTGGTAATGCAAACGCATTCGTGCCCTTCACGCATCAGGTGTAGGGTAATTAGTTCGGAAATATCCGGCTCGTCATCAACTACCAAGATTTTGCTCATACAAGTAGCCGTTTATACAAGTGAGGGCCACGTCACCAAACAGTTCTTGGTGACGTGTCTGTCACATCCTGTCACCTCCACCAAGATAAATTCAACACAATCCGTGACGCATTCGTCACAATGCTTCACTTTGTCAGGTGAAAAATCTGCTCTCTATGAAAACCATTCGCTGATTGTGACATGAGGTTTCTGCTAATCACTGACACCTTCCCACCTGACATCAACGGGGTGGCGAGAACCCTTGCCACCCTGGCTTCAGGGTTGCAACAGCGAGGTCATGCCATCGAGATCGTTACGACTTTGGAAGCAGGTTCAGACGCCGGACAAGAAGCTTTTAAACGCCATACGGTAATGGCGATGCCTCTGCCTGGTTACCCCGGTTTACGCATGGGATTCACCACAACTTGGCAGATGCAGGCTTTGTATGAAGAATTCCGTCCAGATGCCCTTTACGTGGCCACAGAGACTCCTTTGGGCATCGCCAGTATCCGTGCTGCCAATAAGATGGGCATACCCATTGTTTCGGGATTCCACACTAACTTTCAAACTTATCTCGAAGACTATTCCCTCCCAGGTTTAGAAATGGTGGCTCAGGGACTGCTACGGAGCATTCACAATCAAACGGCGCGTACCTTGACCCCTAGCGCAGACACAGCTGCCATGCTTGAAAAATGGGGCATTCAAAATGTAGGGATCCTAGGACGCGGGGTAGATACTGACCTTTTCGATCCCACACGACGCAGTGCTGATTTACGGGCAACCTGGGGAGCCTCAGAGACCACGCCTGTCGCCATTTATGTCGGGCGTATCGCCGCCGAAAAGAACCTGGATCTGCTCACCCGCGCCTTTGTGGAATTTCGCAAGATCCACCCCGAAGCCCCCTGTGTGGTGGTAGGAGACGGACCCAAATTAAAAAGCCTCCAGGCGGATCACCCTGAATTTCACTATTCAGGCTCACAAACAGGCAGCGCACTCGCCACCCATTATGCCAGTGCAGATATCTTTGTTTTTCCCAGCATCACAGAAACCTTTGGAAATGTTGTTCTTGAAGCACTCTCAAGCGGCTTAGTCAATGTGGCTTACGATTATGCTGCCCCGCGCCAGCTTATCCGTTCAGGTGAAAATGGATGGCTAGCTCCCTTTGATGACGAGACCACTTTTTTAACTCAAACGCGCGCCGCAGCGGCAGCCTGGAATGACCAACCCCTACGCATCGCTGCTAGGCAAGCAGCTCAAGATCTGGGCTGGCAGCGAGTGATTGAGCAATTTGAGTCAGAATTGATGGGGGTCATTGGCACAACCTCTTCTCAAGACCCAGCTTGACCCGCACCCTTTTTACCGCGTTCACTCTCCCATGCCTGACGATCCTGAAAATCAACCCGATACTCCGAGTAATCCGGAGAAGACCAAGACCAAACTGCGTGCGCGCACGGTCTTCATTTCAGACGTCCACCTGGGCATGCCTGATTGTAAAGCTGCACAAGCCTCCCACTTCATCCGCAACACCATTTGTGATAAACTGGTGATGAATGGAGACATCATCGATGCATGGCACCTCAAACGTCTCGGCGGCTGGAATAAAGCCCACACTCACTTCATCCGCACGGTATTGAAAAAAATGGAGAAAGAGAACACGCAAATCATCTACCTGCGTGGAAACCACGATGACATCCTAGATCGCTTCATCCCAATCCGGTTGGACAACTTTCTTATCACGGACGAGCACATCCATCATACCAAAAATGGTGACTACCTCGTCGTGCATGGAGATGGGTTTGACCACGTCACCACGAATCACCCGTGGATAGCGCATCTGGGCGGAATCGGATATAACATCCTCTTGCGCATTAATCGCGCTTATAACTGGTACCGCCGGGTCAGAGGTAAAGAGAGCTTTTCTCTCAGCCGTTGGGTCAAACTGAAAGTTAAATCTGCAGTCAGCTTCGTCGGTAAATACGAAGAACAGCTTCAAGAATTAGCCAAGGCCAAAGGCTGCCGAGGCATCATCTGTGGGCATATCCACAGCCCCGCCAACAAGGTTGTGGGGAATACCCACTACTTGAATTCTGGAGACTGGGTCGAATCCCTTACCGCCATCCTTGAGCATGATAACGGGGAATTTGAAGTTATTACGTACGATCAATTTTGCGAACGAACCAACCGTGAACCCAAGGGGGATGCCGCTGTGGCTGAAGTTGATACAGTGAGTAAATTAAGTGTCGATAATGTCACTTTACCGATGTAGCCTGCACCAAAGCCCACGCCACTGATGCAAGACCATATTTTGTCCAATTTCGATCAAGCCCTTGACCGCCTGCGTGAGCAGGTACTCATCATGGCCAGCATTGCCCGCCGCAATCTGGCCAGTTCGATGCGTGGCCTCTTGGAACGCAACACTGATCTCTGCAATGCAGCGATTGCGGCAGACCAAGACGTCAATGAATTGGAAAAAGGCATTGATCATTTGGGAATGCAAATCCTGCTAAAATTCCAACCCACGGCCCACGATCTACGCCAAGTCATGGGAACCATGCGTGTGGCAAATAACTTGGAGCGTATCTCTGACCAAGCTTGTAGCATCGCTAAACGCGCCCGTGCCATCAATCTTCTGCCAGAGATTCCTGAACTGAATCTCATTCAGCCTGTTTATCATCTCTGCGCTCGTAACCTGGAGACGAGTATCCAGGCATTCACGGATGCGGATGCGGATGCCGCCGCCGCTTCTCGTCTGCTAGATAAAGAATTGGACGCTGCAGAAAAGTCCATGGACC
>JAOZVT010000382.1 GCA_025869455.1 Prosthecobacter sp. | reverse complement strand
CAGTTCAGAAATCTTGCTCTTCACAAAATCACCGATGGTTAGGTCAGGGTTCTTGATGAACGCCTGCTCCAGAAGGCACTGCTCAGAGAAGATCTTGTCGATCTTGCCCTGGATGATCTTCTCAGCGATGGCTTCAGGCTTGCCCTTGACTTGGTCAGCAGCGATTTCTTTTTCCTTAGCGATGAGGGATTCTGGGATCTCTTCGCGACCGAGGAACTTAGGGTTCGCGGCGGCGATGTGGAGGGAGATGTCCTTCACGAAGGCCTGGAAGATTTCATTGCGGGCCACGAAGTCGGTTTCGCAGTTCACCTCGATGAGCACGCCGATACGGCCTGCCATGTGGATGTAGGAAGCAATGATACCTTCTTTGGTCTGGCGATCGGCCTTCTTCTCAGCCTTGATGGTGCCTTTTTTACGAAGGATGATTTCAGCTTTTTCGAGGTCGCCATCGGCTTCCTTGAGGGCAGCTTTGCATTCCATCATGGCAGCATTCGTCTTTTCACGAAGGGCCATGACAACTTTAGCGGAGATTTCAGCCATGTGTCTTTAAAGGGGAAAGGTTGGGGTTACTTCTTGGCTTCAGCAGTCGCGGTGATGACAGGGTCGATCAGCTTCTGCAAAATGATACGGATGGAGCGGATAGCGTCGTCGTTAGCGGCGATCGGGTAATCCACTTTGTCTGGGTCAGCATTGGTGTCCACAAGGGCAACAATCGGGATGCTGAGGCGGCGGGCTTCATGCACAGCGATGTGCTCACGAGCGGAGTCAACAATGACAACCGCGTCAGGATACTTGTCCATGCCACGAACGCCACGAAGGTTGCGCTCAAGCTTGATGCGCTCACGGTTGAGGCTGGCAAGTTCCTTCTTGGACATGAGTTTGACCTCAGGCTTCTTATCGATGTCTTCCAGGTAAGCAAGGCGGGCGACGCTCTTGCGGATGGTTTCAAGGTTGGTCAAAGTACCACCCAACCAGCGATGGTTGACGTAGAACTGGCCGCAGGCTTCAGCTGCTTCGCGGATGGCTTCTTGAGCCTGGCGTTTGCAACCAACGAAAAGAATGCGCTTGTTCTTGCGAGCAAGGTCAGCCAGGAAATCGGCGGCGACGTCGATCTGCTTGACGGTTTCCTCAATGTTGAGGATGTGGATCTGGTTGCGGGAATCCAGGATGAAAGGCTTCATCTTTGGGTTCCAACGCTTGGTTTGGTGACCGAAATGGACTCCGGCTTCGACGAGTTCTGCTAGGACTTGGGACATGTATTTAATAGGGTGTCGGTCTTCCGCACGTTTAGCTCAGGGAGCAGACGCTCAGCACCATAGGCACTGATCCGGGAGAAGGACGGTTTAAGGTTGTCTTTCCCATTTACCTGGCAAACGCACCCGGCAAAAGGGCGGCAAGAGTAGGGGCAGCGGGAGATTCATCAAGCAGTTTTTCGTGACGCGAGTGTGCGTTTCGCCTCCAAAAGCCCCTTTTTTGGTAAAACTAGCGAATCATGAGCGCCCGACAGTATCTAAGAGCGTATTGATTGCGCGGAGATGATAGCCTTGTTTGACAAGCTACGCCGCCACTCCTTCATTACCGCTACTATGTCCAACTCAGACTTCGATTTCCCCAGCCACATCAGTCCGCCCAGCAATTACATCGTCCCCACCGTCATCGAAACGGAAGGACGCATGGAGCGTGCCTACGATATTTACTCCCGCCTGCTCAAGGATCGCATCATCTTCCTGGGCAGTGAAGTGAATGATCAGGTCGCCAATGTGATCATCGCCCAATTCCTCTTCCTGCAAATGCAGGATCCGAAAAAGGACATCCACTTTTACATCAATAGCCCTGGTGGTTCCGTCACAGCGGGTCTGGCCATCTATGACACCATGCAGTTCGTCACCTGCGATGTGAACACCTACTGCATCGGCATTTGCGCAAGCATGGGCGCCGTGCTGCTGGCCTCTGGCACGAAAGGCAAACGCTTCGCCCTGCCGAACAGCGACATCATGATTCACCAGGTTTCTGGTGGTGCCCGTGGTACCGCGAGCGACGTGGAACGCACGGTGGACTTCATGTACAAGCTGAAGCGCCGGTTGAACCGCATCCTGGCCCTCCATTGCGGTAAAACTCCGGAAGTGATCGAACGCGATGCTGACCGCGACAATTACATGAGCGCCGAGGAAGCCGCCGCTTACGGCCTCGTGGACAAAGTGCTCCAGAGCAATCGCGAGCTTTTGCCGAAAGAGTAAGTCGGGCAAATTGAGCGATCCAAGGATCAAGATTGTCAATAAGTTGGGCCTAAAACTGCCTACCTTTGAGATGTTTCTTTGATTCTTGGCATCCTATCTTTGCTACCTAGACCTCTTGACTCTTTACCTAGCTACATGCGACAATAAATTATGCCTCGCGCTTCCACAGTCACCCTATGTTCCTTCTGCGGCAAAAGCCATGCAGAGGTGCGTAAGCTGATTGCCGGGCCTGGAGTGTACATTTGTGATAACTGCATCGGCGTCTGCAAAGCGATCCTAGATAAAGAAGCGGCGCAGGAAACGGATGGCACGACGCCCTTGATGGTTCCGCGCCCCGCAGACATTGCGGCGATTTTGGATCAGCACGTCATCGGACAATCCCATGCCAAGAAGGTGCTCAGTGTGGCGGTGCATAACCACTACAAGCGCATCCTGCACAGCCAGCAACAGACCGCGAAGAAGGATAACAGTCCTCGCAAAATGTCTGAGGCCAATGATGTGGAGCTAGAAAAAAGCAATGTGCTGCTGCTAGGGCCCACGGGCTGCGGCAAAACACTGCTGGCCAAGACTTTGGCTAAGATTCTGAATGTCCCCTTTAGCATCGCCGATGCGACCACGCTGACGGAAGCGGGTTACGTGGGGGAGGATGTCGAAAACATCATCCTAAGACTGCTGCAATCAGCGGACTACGACATCGCCAAAGCAGAGATCGGCATCATCTACATTGATGAGATTGATAAGATCGGCCGCACGACCAGCAATGTAAGCATCACCCGCGACGTATCCGGCGAAGGCGTGCAGCAGGCCCTCCTGAAAATTATCGAAGGCACCGTTTGCAATGTGCCACCTCAAGGCGGACGCAAGCATCCTCAACAAGAGTACATCCAGGTAAATACCGAGAATATTCTCTTCATTTGCGGGGGGGCCTTTGTCGGACTGGAAGACATCATCAAGCGTCGCAAAGGCAAACAGACCCTGGGTTTCCATTCAGGAAGTCCGACGGAGAAAGAAGAGGAAGTCAAAAAAGGTCCGCTGGTCGTGGAGCCTGAAGATCTGCTGGGCTACGGACTCATCCCCGAATTCGTGGGACGCCTGCCCGTAATCTGCTCCCTGGAGGAATTGACCGAACAAGAACTGGTACGCGTGCTGACAGAGCCTAAAAATGCGCTGCTGAAGCAATACGCCAAACTCATGCACATGGATGGCGTGGACCTGAACATCAATAAAGATGGTCTGCTAGCCATGGCGCGTGAGGCCGTCAAGCGTGGCACTGGTGCCCGTGGACTGCGGAGCATCTTTGAACGCATCATGCTAGACGTGATGTATGACGTGCCTAGCCGCATGGACGTGAAATCAGTCTCCATCAACGAGGCCGTGGTCAAAGGCGAACGCCCACCTATCTTGCGCAAGAAAATCGAGCGCAACGCCGCCTGAGTTTTTTCTGGTCAGCAAGGCTGGAATCTTAGACAAATGCAAGCCCACTGGCTTGGCCCACGTTTTGTGCATCCAGGATCTGCCTGATAGCTCCTTGGGCTCCCCTTGCCTTCATCTGTTCTTGTTTTAACCAGCCAACCAATGATTCGTTACCTCCTGCCCTTTGCCCTTTTATCCTCCAGCCTACTGGCTGATGAAGCCGCCACTCCGGTGGAGCAAATCAAGATCAAAAAGGACTTCCGAGTCGAGCTTCTCTACACGGTGCCGAAGGCTGAACAGGGCTCTTGGGTCAGCATGTGCCTGGATGACAAGGGACGCCTGATTGCCTCAGACCAATACGGTCCACTGTATCGCATCACCCCACCAGCCTTGGACGGAAGCCCTTCGGAGACGAAGATTGAGAAAATGGATCTGCCCATTGGCGCAGCCCAGGGCATGGCTTTCGTCAAAGGCTCCATCTACCTGCAAGTGAACGGCGACGAATACCAGGGCCGCGGATTGTACAAAGTCAGCGATACCAATGGAGACGACCTTTTCGACAAGGTGGAACTGCTGCGCGGCTACACCGAACGCGCAGGCGAGCATGGCCCCCACTATGTGGTCCCAGGCCCAGATGGCGAGAGCATCTACGTGGTGGTGGGGAACCAAACCCCACTGACCGAATACACCAGCAACCGCGTGCCTCCAGTCTGGCAGGAAGACGTCCTGCTGCCGCGCATCTATGGACGCGGCTTCATGAAGGATGCTCAGGCACCTCGCGGCTGGGTGGCCAAGGTCAGCCTGGACGGCCAGAAGTGGGAGCTGATCACCACCGGATTCCGCAACGAGTACGGTGCGGCGTTTAACCATGAAGGAGATCTCTTCACCTACGATGCGGACATGGAGTGGGATATGAGCCTGCCTTGGTACCGCCCCACACGCGTGTGCCAGGTGCTGAGCGGCAGTGAATTCGGCTGGCGCAACGGCTCCGCCAAATGGCCCGTGCGTTGGGAAGACAGTGTCCCACCAGTCACCGACATTGGCCCAGGCTCCCCCACAGGAACAAAGTTCGGTTATGGCGCTAAATTCCCGGCCAAATATCAGGAAGCCTTCTTCATCAACGACTGGAGTTACGGCAAGATGTATGCCGTGCATCTGCGTCCTGAGGGCGCAGGTTATGCCGCAGATTTTGAGGAATTCATCAGCGCCCAACCCCTGCCCCTGACAGATCTGCTGATCAATCCGAAGGACGGAGCCATGTACTTTTCCATCGGCGGACGCAAGACCCAGTCGGCTCTCTACCGAGTGACTTACACAGGCAGCGAATCCACTGCCCCACAGCCCATGAAGCTGGAAGGTGAAGCCAAAAAACTGCATGACCTGCGCCGCAGCCTGGAGGCTTTTCACGGCAAACAAGCCCCTCAAGCCGTCGCTTTGGCTTGGCCAAATCTGGGACACAGTGACCGCCTCATCCGCAATGCAGCACGCATCGCTCTGGAACATCAGCCTGTGGAGTCTTGGAAAGAAAAAGCGTTAGGTGAAAAAGAACCACGCACGGTTCTCACAGCCCTCATGGCACTGATCCGTCATGGTGATAAAGCTGATCAAGCCGCCGTCATCCGTGCTTTGGATCAAATCTCCCTGGAAGGTCTGGATACCCTGAGCCAGACGACGCTGCTCCGAAATTACACGCTCGCCTTCCTGCGCCTGGGCGAACCAACGATCGAACAAAAGAAAAGCACCATTGCCCGCTTTGCCCCACTCTTCCCCAACAAAGACCTCGGCCTCAGCCAAGATCTCTGCGAAATGCTTGTTTATCTGGGTGATGAAGGCGTGATCGCCAAGACGGTTCCCCTGGTCAACAGCGCCCCGACCCAGGAAGAACAAATCGCCTACGCGAAGAGTCTCCGCCTCGCCAAAGCAGGCTGGACACCCGCCTTGCGTGAGGACTTCTTCAAGTGGTTCCAACGCGCCGCCACTTACACAGGTGGAGCCAGCTTTGGCCTGTTCATTGAAGACATCAAACGTGATAGTCTAGCAGGATTGACCGACGCTGAAAAAGCAACTCTGAAGCCCATCCTTGAGGCTAAACCTGCCTCCAAAACACCGAACTTTGCAGCCAAACCTCTCAGCTTCGTGAAAAACTGGACCGTGGCAGATCTGGAGAAAGTCCTCCACGTTGGCTTGGAAGGGGGACGTAACTTTGAAAATGGGCGCAATAGCTTTGGTGCCATTGGTTGCTATGCCTGCCACCGCTTCAACTTCGAAGGCGGAGCCGTCGGCCCTGACCTAACTAGTGTTTCGGGGAAATTTGGCCCAAAAGATTTGCTGGAATCCATCATCGAACCAAGCAAGGAAATCAGTGACCAGTATGGCAGCATGGATTTCAAAATGAAGGATGGCAGTCTCGTTGTGGGCCGCATCATGAATCTCAAAGAAGACACTCTGATGGTGAACATCAACATGCTGGACCCCAATGCCATTCAGAGCCTGAAGCGGGGTGACATCGCCAGCATTGAGCCAAGCAAAATCTCGATGATGCCCCCAGGACTTCTAAACATGCTCCAGGAAGACGACATCCTTGATCTGCTAGCCTACCTGCTCAGCAAAGGTGATGCAAAACACCCTTACTTCAGGACCAAGTAAGACTGCATCATCACTCTTTTGAAACCTCCACCAGAACCTCATGGGTTCCAGTGGAGGTTTCTTCGTTTTGGGAACCTTGCACCCTAAAAAGGGTACCCATCTATGAACAACGTTGTTCGATTTCTACGCCATGAAAAAATTCCTGATCGCACTTTCCTGTATTCTTTGTTTTTCGCTGGCTCACGCAGACAGTCGTGAAGAAGCACGTGCCCTGCGCAAAGAAGCTTACAAATTAGAGCGTCAGATGAGCGAACTGATTCCCATAATCGATGATCGCGACCCTGAATTGAAGGCGCTCCGTGAAGCCTCCGCAAAAGCTTCGAGCGAGTTCACGAAGGCTATCGAAAAACATCCCGCTTTGGAAAGCATTCGCGCCAAACAAAAAGAAGTTTTCTCAGCGTTAACAATGGCCATCAGCAAAGGTGATGCAGAAGGTAAAAAAGCCGCTCAAGATGCGTACTCCAAAGCCTACCAAGAGCTCTATGCGACAGGCCGCGAGTTACCAGACATCAAACCTCTCTCAGATGCCTCCATCGCCGCTGGAAACGCCTACACAGCGAAGCGGGAAGAAGTCTATGCTAGTCAGCCAGAAACAGCCGCTCTAGCGAAACAAGCCACTGAATTGCGCGCCAAAGCAGCCCAACTGCGCCAATCAAAATAAATTCACGGTTCCACCTTCAACCGGAGGAACTGACGCCCCAATAAAGGCAGCCGCACCGTCTTCGACCCATCCGAATGGGATGTCATGTGGGAACTATCCACATCCGTCCATTGGAGAAGATCTCCTGATTGCTGAGTCTTCGAACTTGCCCATTCACTGGCGATCGTTCGGAGACTGTAGGTGAACGTCAGGAATTGATCTAGGCCCACGGCTTCCACCTGCGGCTGCCAGAGCTCTCGGCTGGGCACAGAGGCCGAAGCTCCCTCCAACATAAATTCCACACCATTGGTTAGTCCATCACCATCAGGATCATCCAACAGTCCCTTTTGCCCAGCAGGCAATCCTTGGGTAGCTATCCACTCCTGAAACGGAATGTCTGGATTCAGTCCCAGGACATCGCTGACTATTTCCTTGTCCGTCAGCGGTGTGATCTTGGTGCCTGGATATTTGGTCAGAAAGGCTTCGATCACCATTTGCGCGATCTTACCATGCGCACTGGTGGCAGGGTGAAATCCATCCCCTGAAAACGCATAACGAGCCCGCGAATCCAAATCGGCCTCTTTATAAAACTCAATTCCCCCTATCCGAAAGGGACCTTCGATGATGTCTTTGGTGAACTGGTACACACCCGGCACGAAACCGATACCCTTGCTCTGAGCAAAGGTCGCTAGTTGCGCATTTAGGCTGTCCAGCGCAGCCGTCACACGCGCCGTTTTCACAGGATCCGTAGGATACTGACGCTGCACATCCGGCGCGCAACCCAGGTGCGGCACGGAAACGAGCACAATCGGCACAGAAGACTTCACGCCGCGCACATAATTGACGATCGACTTCAGATTGTCACGCGTGCCATTGATGTAACTCGTCGGGGAAGCCCCATTGTAAATTTGCCCATAATAGCTATCCACATCATTTCCCCCAGCAAAGATAACCACACGCTCTGCCGCATCCTTAAGTTGGCCTTCCAGCTCATAGAGCCACCAGAAATTTTGCAGCCGATTATCGAGCTGGCTTTTGATCTCCGCCGTGGTCGCTCCGGGGAAGGCCCAGTTATGCTCATGCCCCGTTAACCTAGGGTCCACGTAACCTGAAAAACGCCCTAGATCGAACCAAGTATTTCGGTGCTCATGCAGGATCTCCACCCAATTCCTGGCTGACCAGGAGGCTGGATTTTGTGGAAACAAGGCCGGGAACTCCACCTCATACTCCTTCGTCAAACTGTCCCCAATCACGAGACACTGCTGCGCAGCCTGAATAGGCATGCAAAGCAGGCCAACCAGTAACAGATGACGAATGAACACAGACATGACACTCTCCGACGTAAAGGTACGTCAAAGACTTCACTCTCGACTCATAATACTGCGAACTCGGTCATCTGGAGAGGAATTTAGTGGAGGCACCAGCCTAGCCATGATCTGTTGCATGCATGAATCTCAAGGATCTGACCCAACATCTCAACACCACGCTACGTGTGGGAGAACTCCCTGACTACTCCAATGCGGTGAATGGTCTGCAACTGACCAACCGCACGGGGGAGGTCTCCAAAATCGTAGCAGCAGTGGATGCTACATTACCCGTCGTGCAAAAGGCCATCGCCGTAGGCGCAGATTTACTCATCGTCCACCACGGCATGTTTTGGAGCGGTCTTCAGCCGTGGACGGGAGCTACCTTTGAGCGCATGAGTTTGGCCCTGGAAAACAATCTGGCCATCTACAGCGTGCACCTGCCTTTGGACGTACATCCTGAGTTAGGCAACAATGTGCAGATAGCCAAAGCCATGCAGCTTGTGCCTAGCGGCGGTTTTCTTGACTACAAAGGCATGTCCGTAGGGGTGACTTGTGCGGCAGAATTGTCTCTTGAGGAAGTTATCTCGCGCTTCACTTCCTCCTTGGATGGCGGCCGGGTGCATGTGTGCGCAGGCGGCCCTAAGGCGACGAAAAAGATAGGCATTTCCTCAGGGGGTTCGGGTTCGGAAGTGGCTGCCGCCGCGAAAGCAGGTGTGGACACCTTCATCACCGGGGAAGGCCCACACTGGAGTTACACGCTGGCGGAAGAGCTAGGCATCAATGTTCTCTATGGCGGTCACTACGCCACCGAGACCTTCGGCGTGAAAGCCCTGGCGGCACATGTCCAGACGCAGTTTGGCCTACCGTGGGAGTTTGTGGATCATCCCACAGGATTGTGAAACATGGCTTTTCTCACCAGAGATTTCTTTGAGAGCGATGTCCTCACCGTGGCCCATGATTTGATCGGTGTAGAGCTGGTCTGGCAGGGTTGCTCAGGGATCATTGTGGATACAGAAGCCTATGCGGTGGAGAATGACCTCGCCTGTCATACGGCCACACGGCCAAGTGCCCGCGAATTTGTGAAAAACAATGAGCCAGGCACCGCCTACGTTTATTTCAACTACGGCATGTATTGGCTCTTTAACTTGCTGGTGAAAGGCGGGGAAAGAGATGGCCTCATCCTGATACGCGCGCTTGATCCACAGTCCGGCATTGCCGAGATGCGGCAGCGGCGGCAGAAACAAAAACTACAGGAGTTATGCTCAGGTCCAGGCAAGCTGGCCTTGGCGCTCGGCATTCTGGGGCAACATCATGGTGTTCCCATGGTTGGGCGTGCCAAGCCCAAAGGTTGTGGTTTGCGCGCCCCATCAGAACCCGTGGAGGTAGTGACTGACATAAGAGTGGGCATCAGCCAAGCCGTGGATTTCCCCTGGCGTTTCCTGGCCCGTGACAACCCGCATGTCAGCGTGAAGCACGGGCGTGTGAAGCTGCCGATATTAAAAAACGCCACCACCAAGGAATAGGCGGAGAGCGGCGATCAGAGCCACAGCGCAGTTGATGGTTAGGCCAATCTTGCGTTTCGGGAAAGCCCCAAAAATAATACCCACCAGAGAACCAAACAAGGTTGCCCATAGGGTCCATCCGAGCAGAGGGATCAGACCTGGAACAAGCAGGATGGCGCATAGAATGCCGATGAGAACAGAGAGTGTTTGCATAACAGACCCATGCTCATCTCACCCGGGCAAATCGCAAAGGTAATTGAGGGCCAATTTTGTAAAGGCTGGGCGGCACCGCTTCAGCAGAAATGAGCGCCGTTGGTATTCACATACAACGAGTAAAGAGACTGGCTAGCGGTGATGAATAAGCGATTACGTTTAGGCCCGCCAAAGCACAGGTTACTGCCAGTTTCAGGAAGTTTGATTTGACCTATGCGTTGGCCTTCAGGCGTAAAGACATGCACCCCGTCGTAGCCATCGCCAATCCATCCCGCCGTCGCCCAGACATTGCCGTCCACATCACAACGGACACCATCGGAGCCACCTTTGCCATCTTTGTCGGTAAGCACACCCTTGTTCACGGCAAACGTCTTCCCCTTGCTAAGTTTTGCGCCATCCACCACCTCATACACCCGGATGTTTTTGGCATCCCCCGTGTCCACCACATACAGCTTCTTGTAATCAGGACTGAAACACAATCCGTTAGGCTTCTCTTCTGCATCCGTGACTTTTTCGATCTTACCACTGGGATCAATGCGATAGACCGCTTCCTTGAGCTGCAACTCCCCTTTGTTTCCTTCGTAATCACCCATACTACCATAACCAGGATCGGTGAACCACACGCCTCCATCGGGATGCACGACCACATCATTCGGCGCATTCAGGGGTTTGCCCTCAAACTCAGAGGCCAACACGGTGATCTTACCATTGAGCTCATAACGGGTGACTCGTCTATTTCCATGCTCACAGGAGATCTGGCGACCTTGCGGATCAAAGGTATTGCCATTGCTGTTGCCAGAGTTGTTGCGCATCATGCTCACGTGGCCGTCTTCTGGCAGGTAGCGCATTTGGGCATTGTTAGGGATGTCACTCCAGACAAGGTAATTACCTGCGCCATTCCACGCAGGACCTTCGGCCCAGAGCATGCCTGTGTGTAGGCGGCGAATGGGCGAGTTTCCCTGGATGTATTTTGAAAACGCAGGTTCCAGGGCGATCACATCAGGATCTGGATAACGCTCCGGCACTTGTCCGGTCCAATCGCGCGCAAAAGCTGAAGCGGCAGCACTGGTGGCGAGGGTCGTCAGAAAGGTACGGCGAGAGGTGGTCATGGTGTGGCGGTTGTATCCGTTTCATCAACGCACGACAAGACTGCTTTTGCGCGACGAAGTGCCTGAAGCGTCCAGACCACGGGATAAAGTTTTTCGTGATACCACAAACGCGCGAAGTAGAGACCTATCGGAGCCGTCGGAAAATGCGTGCCGTTTTGTGTGGCTGAAATGAGCCACTCAGCCGCCAGGAGTGAGGCCACTTTTGGCCTGTCCCCCTGGAGCAACAGCGCATTCAGGGCAACTGCCGTCTCCTCAATGGAAGCCGGGGCTTCCTTGTCGCCCCCCCAGCTCCCGTCAGGCTTTTGCGTGGACTCCAAGTAGGCACATCCACTTGAAATGAGTACACCCGCTTGAGTGACCAGTGCCTCACATCCGCTCAGATACGCCGCGACCTGCGCCGTACCATACACCGGGTTATTCTCATCATGAGTATGTTCATTGCCGAACCAGAGCGGAATCCATGAGCCCTCATCGCTCATGCTTTTCTTCAGGTAGTTGAGGGCCCGTTGTGTGCTTTGGCGAATGCGTTTCTGAATCACCAACGGCATCTCTTTTTCCCAAAGCCACCACGCCAAAAGGGCATGAGCCGTGAGTTCGGGCGTGCTGCGATCAAACGGCAAGGTGCCCCAGCCACGGCAAAAGGTCGGGATGCCTCCATCCCTATTTTGCAAGTCCAGCAGCCAGATGATGCCGGCTAAAGCAGGCGTGTATCCGCCTTCATCCTGGCCCAATTTTAACGCAATCACAGCGCCAGCCGTATCATCGGCATCCGGCACACCTCCAGGTAAGTCAGTCCACGCCCAGCCCCCAGGTGCGGCGTTGGTAAAAGGGTGCACCTCTTGATACTGCTGCCGCGCCACCCATTCGCGAACAGGTGGTTCAACGCTGCCCAAGGCCTTGCCTGCTAAGGTGGTTCCCCAAGTGGCTAGATTGGTATCAATGGGCCAACTCCCATCAAGCCGCATGGACTGCGTCAGGAACTTGACCGCGCCAGGAATGCACGGGTGATCTTTCTCACCTGCCGCCGCCAGAGCCATTGTCACAAAACTAGTTAGGGGCGTTGCTTCCAGATAGCCGCCACTGCTGGGTTGCAGGCCCTTTAGCATGGGACTGATGCGATTCCACAGACATCCGCGCAGCCAGCGCAGTGGATTCCAGATGGCGGGTGGAGCATTTTTGAATCGTGTGTAGCCTATCGCTATCAAGGCGGGCAAGGCATAACTGACCACAGGCAAACCTACCACGCCGAACCAAGAACGTGGCAAGGCCGCCAGTTCAAAGGGCAACGGAAGTACCCGCTTCCAGGCATTCTCTCCCAAAGTTCCCCCAATGGTACAAAGCATCAAAATAGGAACCGAAAAAGTCTTGTCTTTACCGTAGCGACCAATGACCGCCTTAGCAATAGCGTCCGGTTCAAGTGAGCCCACTTGTTCCGTGATCCAGCTTTCACATTTAGTTAACGCCAAAAGCAGCTTTGCATCGTCGGCAGTGCGCTTGCCAACCAGTTTCAGGGCGCTCCAGCACAGCAGGCTTGTGGAAAGATTGCTTTTGCTAATCGTC
>JAOZVT010000381.1 GCA_025869455.1 Prosthecobacter sp. | reverse complement strand
TCCATAATGCTACGCGGTCAGAACCCATCAAATCTTCCCAGTGGTTTGCGAAAGCCGCGTATAAGATCGTCCCCGCATAGGGACTTTCCTCAAGTGACCGTAGTGTTGGAACGTGATGGGTAATCACCACTGTCGGCCCTTCATATGGTTTTGCGAGCATGCCGCCAAGCCATTCACGCGCAGCAGTCGATCTTTTAATCAAATCTTCCGGTTTGATACGACGGAAGTTGTCTGTCCGGATTTGACGGAAGTCACTCAAGGTCTGTTGAGCGCTTCGAGCGGCAACAGATCGATGCCCAGTGGCCGCGAAGTCTGTCCACATTGTAGCCCCTAAAAAACGCACTCCGCCTATCACAACTTCATCGTGATCCATGACGCGAACTCGCTCATCAGCGGCCGCCTGCATCGCCTCAAACGTTTTTTCGAGGTGACCCCGGTAGTACTCATGATTTCCAGGCACATACAGTACAGGGCATGTGAAAGCAGTTCGGGCCCATTCGATTCCTCTGATACCGAGATCAATGTCGCCCGCCAATATGACCAGATCCGCGTTATGCACCTCCGGCATGAAGACCTCAAACTCGTTGTGCAGGTCTGAGAGAATATGAATTCGCATCGGTTCTCCTGTTGTGCTGAGGCAACCTCAACTCGATCTCCGCATACGTGGAGCAACGAAACGGACAGTAAGCGCTCCAAAGCAAAAAATAGCGCTTATCGACGTCTAATTTCGTCGATAGCCCAATTAGCGAGGAAACGACTCATCCCAACCATATAAAAATGAGGAAAATCGAGTAACTAGAGCCCTACGTGAACAATCCCACCCATACCAGCAGTACCAACAGGGTCAATTGGTTTGCTAGTTGCGCCAAACTTCGTCATGAGGTACCAGAGTGAACACCTTCTTTCTACTCATGGCTCAGTACAACGGCAAAGCTGTAATCCCCTTGGACGACATCTGCCGTGACTACTTCATGCACCTCACTCCAGAAATGTTCCAACGGAAGGTGCTTGCAGGTCAGATCAAAATCCCTTTAATGCGAATAGAATGCAGCCAGAAAAGTACAAAAGGCATTCATTTGTCAGACTTGGCCGCCTATTTAGATAAGCGGCATTCCGAGGCCTTAGAGGAGTATCAAAAATTAAACGGCCTTCGCCGTATTGATTGACTTTCTTCTGGACACCCAAACCCCATAATAAACCTTCATATCTATAATCGTAGGCAGCCAGCACCAACCCGCATATCGATCTCCTTCACCATGCAGATGCGTATAACGTCTGA
>JAOZVT010000380.1 GCA_025869455.1 Prosthecobacter sp. | reverse complement strand
CTTGAGTGGAATCCCGTGCTGCACAGCATAGGCAGTATCATCGAGTCATTGGAAGGCACCGTAGTGGACAAATCGGGCGCGCCAGTCCCCGGCGTGACGGTCACGCTCAGCGGCGACTCACAGCCCGGCAAAATCAAGCCAGTGACCACCGATGCCACCGGACGCTTTCGTTTTGACAAGCTGGCAACCGGGCAGGCCTTCGTCCGGGCCAGGCACAAAACCGAGACCACCTCCCGCGAGACCTATGCCCGGACCAACGCCCCCAAGACCGGTCTGAAACTCATCCTCCCGGATGCCGATGGTCGCATGAGCGGCATCGTGCTCGATCATCGCGGACAGCCCGCCGTCGGCGCGGTGATCGACGCCTACTCGCGTGGCACGAAGACCACGGCGGACGCACAGGGGCGTTTCACCCTCAGCGGCATGGAGAAAGGCTGGTTCACCGCCGACATCAACCACCTCAGCGCCGAAGGCCGCCGCGTCGAAAAGCGCTACCGCCTCAAAACCGGCATGAAAGACATCCGCGTCACCCTGCCAGCGCAGAGCGAAGCCCGGAACAACGGCCCCGTGCCCGTGAGCCTCCTCGGCAAGCCCGCGCCCGAGATCCACGTCGCCTCCTGGCTGAACTCACCGCCGCTCGCCACCCAGGCTGGCGGCGGGAAGGTGCGCATCCTCGACTTCTGGGGCATGGAATGCGGCCCCTGCCTCGCCGGTTTCCCAAAGGTGCAGGCATTCTGGCAGTTGCATCAAAAAGACGGCATCGAGATCATCGCCACTGGTGATGACCACTACCCGGAGGCGGAGGTGCGTGAGTTTCTCCAGCGCCACCCCGACTACACCTTCCCCGTCGCCATCCGGCCCGCCGACGCCACCGATGGCAGCGACTACGGCGTGCAGGGCATTCCCTTTTACGTCGTCATCGGTCAGGACGGCACCGTCCTCTCCACCGGCCACGACTGGGCTGCCGCAGCCGCCACCGCCCTCAAAGCTGCCAAGCCTTAGCGAGTGTCGATATTCACATCGAGAAGCGGCGGCCCGTCACCATCACCGTCATCATCAAGCTGCGGCGTTGTCTCACCGAGTGCCAACGATGACCAACCGACAGGTCAAAGACATCACGCCGAAAGCCTGGGCAAAGACTCAAAAAGCCGAAACAACGGGCCGCGTAGCTCTCAGCAACCTTCGTCAACCTGCTTCAGCAGGTGCTTGGCTTGACGGATAGATGCGCCAGTTGAAACGAACTTGAAGCCGTGAATGAAAGAGTCATACAGCAAAGACCCAGCCAGTCATGCTGACCCCGAGTCATGCGGGCCAGTCCTTGAGGACTGCTCCGAAGCGTTGACAGGGGCAGACGCAGGCGAGGTATTGAGCCACGAAATAAGCTCTCCCGGATTGCCGACGCTGTTAAGCGAAGCGGAAGGCTACAATCCACCGGTCGCCAAGGCGAGACCGGCGGGTCACCGGCGTGGTCGCAGACCCTCAGCATGTGTCGAAGCTTCAGGTATCGGAACTGGGAGATCCCGGTGCCCTGCGTGTCCAGATGGGGGTACGCAGCGTGCGGTGAAGGCCGCAAGGCCCACGACCGCGATGCACGGTGCCGGGAAGTCGGAGCAGGCCATAGTAAAAGCCATCGCTCAAGAATTGCGTTACCGGCGCGAGCAACCCATTGCCGAGCAAGGCCAATGGCTGCAAAGCGTATTGCGGGGCATCTACGGCTATCATGCCGTGCCCGGCAACCTACGCGCATTGGGCAGCCTCCGTCTGGAGGTCACCAAACGCTGGTACCGCAGTCTCTGCCGTCGCAGCCATAAAAAGCGGCTGGACTGGAGAAAGATGAATCTCCACGTCAGCCGCTGGCTGCCACCGCCCAAGATCCAGCATCCCTGGTCAGAAGAACGCTTCTTTGCCGCCAGAACTCAAGGTAAGAGCCCGGTGCGGTAGTGCCGCCCGCCGGGATCTGTGCGGGGGGCACGGGGCAACCCGTGTCCTTACCGCGACCCATTGCTCACCACTGGTATCGCATAATAACGAGAGCGCACGACAGCCCGTTTTAGCGAGCCAAATCTGCACGCCGATGGCAGGCTGCCGGTGGAATACCAAGAAATGAATTCAATCTCGTCCAACTTCCCTCCTATAAAGAATTCACAAATTGGCAAAATACGTATCCTCATGCGCATACGGCGGCGCGCAGCAGCAGAGTAGGCGCAGCGTCGCGGTGGCGGTGATCTGGTGCCAGGCTCCAGGCGGAATGAGGATGGCGGAGCCGGGGGAGACGGGGCGTTCCTCGCCATTGATCTCCATCGTGCCGTGACCTTCGAGGATGAAATAGAACTCCTCACTCAGCTTGTGGAAATGCCGCTCCGTGGGGCGGCCCACCGGCACCGTCGCTTCGGCCAGAGACTGATTTTGCACGGGGGCATTGGTTCGGTCCAGGATGCTACGGATGGTGCTGCCATCTTTGGTGGTAAAGGGCACTTGCTCGGAAAGAAGGTTGATGGTCATGCAGAGTAACGCATGGTCTCTAGACACGCGCCGCGTGCAAGTCTTTCGCATGAACTTTGATACTCAACACTGCCGCGCCGTCATCACGGGCGCTTCCTCAGGCCTCGGGGCTGAGTTTGCTCGCCAGCTCGCTCCCACGGCCACCGCGCTCTATCTCACTGGTCGCCGGCAGGAGGCTCTGGAAGCTGTGAAAACGGCGTGTCTGACCTTGAACCCAGCGCTCCAGATACACCTCTATGCCTGCGATATCGCCACGGATGAGGGCAGGGGAGCCCTGCTGGAAAACGTGCATCATTGCGGTTTTCAGCCTAACCTATTGATCAACAACGCAGGCATGGGAGACTACGGCACCGTCGCCAGTGCTCAGGCGGAGAAGCTGCGGGCGCAGATGGATCTCAACATGACCGCGCTGGTCCTGCTGACTCACGCATTCATCCCACACCTCCAGCGCCCCGGCGGCATCATCAATATCAGCTCGCTGGCCAGCACCTTACCCATGCCTGCTATGGCTGTGTATGCAGCGTCGAAGGCCTTTGTCACCAGCTTTTCAGAAGCCTTGGCCATTGAACTCGCGCCGGAATCCATCGCCGTCACTTGCGTCTGCCCCGGCCCCACTCCCACGCGTTTCAGCCAGACGGCACGTCGCCCCGATGGTGAGGACACAGATCGCGGCGGGCAGGGGGCCTTACGCATTCCGCCCCAGCAGGTCGTGGCAGAGTCCCTGGCCGCCCTGCGTGTGGGTCAGGCCTGTCTTTATCCAGGCTTAGGGGTGAAGATTGCCGCACGGCTTTTTCGCCTTCTTCCGCGTATCTTCTTGCGTCCTTTGTTGCGGCGAAGGTATGCCAAGGGCACTGTTTAGAAATTACACCTCCCAATCTCCCCCAAAAAAGGAAAGATGAAGCGACCAGAACCCTCCACCACCCCCATGGACCAACGCGGCCCCAGCCCGTGGCAACCCGCCAAACCCCCGCGTAGTTTTGTCGGCTCCATGATTCGCCTCACCTTCCTCGTCATCATTGCCATCTTGCTGGTGCTGCCGTTCACGCCCTTTGCCAGCAAGATCAAATCGGGTCTAAAAGAACTCATTGCTACCGCACAGGAAGAACGCACCCGCGTCGTCACCAAGGAAGTCGAACGTCTCGTCGAAGTACCGCGTGAAGTCGTGAAGGAGGTCGTCAAAGAAGTGGTCAAGGAAATCGAAGCGCCGCCGCCACCGCTGCCAGATGCTTACATCCCGCGCAAAGATGTGGACGTCTCCACCTTTTACAACGGCATCACCATCAAGACCAATCTGATCACAGAGCAGGGGACCTACGCCAGTCTGGAGCGCCTGAATCCTGAGGCCTACAAGGCCGAGTTCCAGCTTTCGGTACGTATCCCACAGGCCAACCAAAACCTGCAAGAACTCTCCCGCATCAATCCCCAGCTGCCCACCATGCTGCCAGGCCTGAGCGCCATGTTGCCCACGGCCAAAGTCTCCGGCTTCTACCACAAGCTTTACGAAAACAAAACCAGTGGCATCGAGCGTGACATCACCCGCCTGAACCGCATTCTGGATCGGCATAATTTCTTCGATTGCGAGACCATCCTGGAGCTTTCCCATCCCATCTCCAAGCGTAAGGCGCTCCTCATTCAGTCAGAAATGGACGTGGTGGCTGACGGCTCCGATGGCGACCGCATGCCCACCCTGGATGAGTACATCTACATGTCAGACTACTACCAGCCGTTCACCAGTTACGCCTGGACCAAACGCACCAAGACCCCGAACCCGCTGCTGTCTCGCTGGGAAGCCCGGCTGAAAAAAGCCAATGATGAATACGCCATCAAAGGCCTCAGTGCGGAACGCAATCGCGAGCTCAAAGCCGCCATCACCCAGCTCGGCCTGGAGATCAGCGAAATGAAGGCCCGCAGCAGCCTCATCGCAGAAAAAGACCCCTTCATCGTCATCTCGCTCCTGTTTCGCCCCTACGCCAGCAGCAACAAATTCACCCCCAGCATAGGTGACTACGCCGTCGTCGTCCATGAAGGGAAGATGTATCCCGCCATCTGTGGCGACTACGGCCCCAGCCAGAAAATGGGGGAAGCCTCACTCCTGATGGCCAAGACCATCAACCCCAAAGCCACCCCATACCGTCGGCCAGAAAGTGATCTGAAAGTCACCTACGTCATTTTCCCCGGTACAGCGGAAAAGCCCAACAGCCCACCGAACATGGACCACTGGCATGAAAAATGTGCCGCTTATCTGGAAGAAATTGGTACGACAAATGCCGCCCAAAACCTGCATCGCTGGGAAGACCCCTTCAAGAAACCTGAACCGCCGCCCGTGGTCGCCACCGAACCAGGCACCCCAGATCCTAACGCCCCAGCCGCCGCCGCGCCTGCTTCAGGAACCGCCCCAGCCACCACACCCGGCACCGAAACTCCCGCCGCTCCAGGAACGCCTCCCCCAGCGCCTAGCAGCACGACCACACCCGCAGTTGTGCCACCGACAACACCTCCGACCCCAGGCAGCGTACCCACCACTCCCAACACACCATCCGCAGCGGAGAGCAGTACGCCACAGCCGCCCGTGCCAGCACCCACGTCAACAGTCCCAAGCCCGGGCCAGCTCGCCACTCCGGCCCCCACAGCACCGACTCCGCCCGCCAGCAATCCGTGAAGCGACTCCTCAGGAGAATCTCCGCAAAGCCTCAGGCCCACCAAATCACAGATCATCTCACGACCCATGCGTAGCTTTTTCGGCGATTCTTGAACCCCGTGGAAGTGGGGCCAGAAACACTCAGTAAAACGGAAGCAGGAAATGGCAAAATCATGAGCGTGTAAAATCATAGCTGGAGATAGACCTCGGCGCTCCAAGGCGAGACTCACGATTTGATTTCTTCTTAACAAGCCCCAAACAGCCCCGCCTGCGGTGCATTTGATAACTACATACAATGTATGTAATGTTAAATGTTGACATTGACAATTCCTGAGAATGTGCTTGCGGCGGTATAACTGAGTATTACACTTGCCCTGCTGATTCTTCGAACCTTTCAGCCCCGTCTGAATGCCTGTCAGCTTTCAGACAGCGCCCCGGCAGCTCACGCTACCGGGGCGTTTTATTTATAATCTGTCCTCCACAGCACAAAATCATTTGACTTCGTACACTGAGGTCACCCTCGTTTGCCATGCTTAACCAAATTAACATCTCAAACGATCATGAAATCTAACACGTCAATAACACAAGACCTTTTTACTGAACTCAATTCCATCAATCTCATCGCTCTGAGGTTCCCGCCTAGTATAACTACAAATGATTTAAGCAAAGGCATAGAAATTGACACGGACTCGACCGACGAAAAAATTATTTTTTACCTTTGTCTTTCTCCAAAACTTGGCTCTCCACCCTCGTATAACTTAGACCACGCTTTGCATCTTATCGGCCTTGCCTCTGTCACCCCGCAAGGCATCAAGGTCTCATCTCTCAAATTCAGAGACCTGGCCAGCTCAGAAAACGAAAAGCTCCTGCAAAAGGTAATGGATAACTATCAAGAAAACGTTTGACAGCCGGAATACCATGTCATTAAGGTCCAGAAGTCGTCTGACAGCGACTCCTGGGACTGACAGCCCATGCATCAGAAAAACAATGAAAGGTTCGGAAGCACAGCGACGCGTGCCCAATGGGATTGCGCGTATTAGACCCCTCTTTTTTGAGCGGGTGCTTAGTCCTACTCGGCATGATCCGGTGACAGGACGACCTAAAGAGGACATCCAACTCTTGCTTCCGTTTCCGTACCTTTCGCAACCGAAGGTTCGAAATGAGGACACGAAGAAGAACAGCTGAAGTACTCCTCTCCCGCCCGGTTGCCCGTCCCCAGGTGAAGCACCAGGACGGCAATTTTCCCCAAGTGAAGCCATTAGGATTCAAAGGAACCCTGGCGCAATTTTGGGCAAGCATTCCGGCCAAACAGAAGCCACGCAGCAACAAGCGTGTGCCCCGGCCCCGCCTCCTGGACCCGGTCCCGAGGCCTGAAAACTTTGGTGAAACAGCCAGCGAGGATAAAGCTTCGGCGACTCGCGGCCTCACCCGCCGCTCCTTAAACCGAACCGTAGAGGAGCGGCGTCATGAATTTGGTGTCATTCGTCCCCTGGCCCGTCCCCAGGAAAACGAAACACCCGCCAGGGCTGCGGCAGGTTCCGCGCTGGCGTCAATTTCCCGAGACGGAAACAGCGAAGGGCCAGCCACGGGCACCCGCTGCAATAAACAAGTGGCCCTCGATGAAAAATGAAGATCGAAGCAGTAGCAAACCTGGTTAATGGCCGTGAATACACGAAGCAGAACGGGCAAAAGAGCACGTATTACGACGCGTTCTTTTTGGACGCTGAACCAGATCCGCTGAAGCGGTTTCCGGGTCAGATCCAGACCAAGCCCACGGAAGAAGAGATCAAGCGCCTAAACATCTGTGAGGGTGCCAAATTCACTCTTCACATCATGCAGATTCAGGAGGTTCGGAATGGAGTTCCTGTGTGTGTGGTGAAATACGAAGCCCCTGCATCGAAGAAAGCAGCCTAAACCCGGCCCCTATGTCGTCTCTTCTCCTCCATATTCAGCGTTCAGACTGGCAGATATTTGCCACAGGAACCTACAAAAATAGTCGCACGATGGGCGCGAAAGCGCGGTATGCGATGATGTTTCAATGGTTTCGTCGTTTGGGAGCGATGCATGGAGGAGAAAAGAAAGGGGCCGCTGCCCTCCGCGATTTGCGGTTTATCATCCGTGAAGAGTTCGGGGAGCAGAATTCAAGACTACATTGGCACGCCTTGATTAGTGGACTTCCGTCATCTCTTGTTAGGCCAACCACCTGTCTATTCATGATGGGGTATTGGGAAGGCCTGGGTGGAGGGATGGCGCGAGTTCGGGTATTTGACGCTGCACAGGACGGGGCGTCATACGTTATCAAGGGGTTAGAGGGAGAACCGGAGGACTGGACGAGCCAGGGCGCGAACCGCTACGAGGTCGGAAAGTTTAACGGGGATGATACCCTGATGCTGATTCCCAGCCACGCTCTACTTGCCGATTGGAAGAGCGCGGCCCGCGAAAGTGGGAGGCTAACACGTCTTGCTCAGGACCGGCGCAGAACTGCCCGCTGAGACACAATCAACCATACAGCTTGTCTCCAGGGAGGCGGGCACCGACAACCACTAGGAAGGCAAGACGGGTAATCAATCCCGTGCTGATCGTTAAAGCCAACCGTGAAGGGGGACGCGCCCCCGAGTAGCGGCAGCAGCAGTGATGAACTGTGATCAGGAACGGCCCTGAACTAGTGCGCTCTCTCGGTGCTGATCCTTGGGAAAAGACGGGCTGGGGGTTTGATTTGAGGGCCGCAGACAGCTTGCTGGCGCGGCCCTCAAATCAGACTCCGGCGGTTGCTTGAAGGGGAACCTATGCCCTGAAAGCACGCTGGGGCTGCAATGATCCTAAATGACCATGATTGAAGAAGCAGAACTACAAATAGAATTTCTCCAGGGTGGCGTAATAACCCTTGGAATGGCTGCCCTCGGCGTCCTGGGTATTTATGTTCTTTTCGTCATCGCAAAGCGTATGCTTGCGGAGTCGGATGGCCGGACTAAGGCCGAGCGTGACGCGGGGTCTGAACGTTTTCATCGCGAGCGCGAACAGTGGGACCGTTACAGAAGGGGCTACACATACCATCCAGGCCCCAAAGGTCCCCTCCCCTGACGAATTTCCCCTGGTCTGGGCCACGGTTCAGGGGCTTCAAAAGTGGCACTTGTTCCATAACTAGGAACCCTGCCCCCTTCCTCGCTGGGGATGCAGCAACAAAGAGGAAATAGAAACAGACAGTATGGTAGAATCAGCAGAAGCAGCAATCACGGCCATGTCGGCTCACGTGACAACTCTTGGCACTGCGGCGCTTGCAGTGGTGGCCCTTATCGCAGTCTTCGCTCTGGCGAAATCCCTGCTCAAGCGCTCGTCCTAACAGGAACCAAACGGGGTGGCGGGGAAACCTGTCACCCCTTCCCTTTACTAACATATGGTTAGGCTAATAATACCCAAGGGAGAGACGTATGAAATGGCGGCAAATACTGAGCCTCCCGAAGTCGTGACAATCGAGGGACCTTTCGAGCTTGTCGGCGAAGGTTTCAATTTTGCGGGCACTTGGATTTCGTCAGGTGAATACGTCAGGATTGGCACCACTTGGGCAAGCACCCTGCCCTATCTGCGTGAGGAATTGGCAATCACGTTGCCTATTTCTCTAGTGCTGGCCCTCCTCTTCGCACTGACCTGGATAAGGAAATGGACATGAAATACTTTTTGTTATTCCTATTAGGATTCCCTTCTTTACTCCTCGGCTCCATAGCCTGGGAGGTGCCAGAATTCACAGCCAGCTACACGCGGCCAGCGGGGTCAGGCTCGACATCGACTATTACCTGGGATGCAGTTGGAGGCACCGTTAGTGGTTCAAGCTCTCCTCACGGTAACGGAGGCCCTGGGGCAGGCAGTGCCAGTTACACTGTGACAAGGAAAACTGCCACAAGCTCAGATTCGGCAACCTCAGTCAGGCTTGTTATTTTAATCAACATTTCAGGAGTCGATCGTCCAATGTTTTGGCAACAAGCAAGAAAGGTTGGAGACTCTGACCCTCCACGGGGTGGGCCTTATTTAGATGGTCTTCCAGTGACCCCCGAAGGCATTCCAGTGGACGACAACGGCAATCCTGATGTGCCGCCAGATGCGCGTCACTATGCGTTCGCTGAATACACGAATTCACATCCTTATCCAGTTACGATTCAGGTCGTCTATACATGTTCTGAAGAAGGAGTCCTCTCGACTGATCAGGCGAATGTGGAGCCAGGCCAAAGGTTTTTTCGCTCTGGTTATCATGATCACCCTTTTACCATCACATTATCGCCTATGGCAGACGGAGTTTTTATGGAAGACGAGCAAGTAACTTTCCCTTCCTCCCCTATAGATCCGGATGCCCCTGATCATCCTGACCAACCAGAGCCAGGTGAGCCGGGAGGCATTGGCGGGCCAATCCAGACGGGTGGCGGCACAAGGCCTGGAGAGGGCCAAGTCCCAATGCCTGGAGATGTGCCAGATGTGACAAGGCCAGAGGCACCAGCAGCAGGTGAAGGTAACGCAGAAGCTCGACACCAGGAGCTACGCGGCGAGTTGCAGCGCATCGTTGCGCAGCTAAACTCGATGGGAAATCAGGCGGCAGTCGATGCAGACAGGAGCAACGAGCTCCTGAATGAGATCAAGAACAACACGGGTGAAACAGCCGACAACACCGCTAGCGGTTCAGGAGGCGGTGAAGGTGGTGAAGGTGGTGAAGGTGGTGAAGGTAGCCTAGACCTCCCAGGAGACAGAGGAGAACCGGAAATTGGAGACCTGCCCGGAGAGGTCCAGGGTATAGGCACCAAGATTGCGGCGGTCAGATCTGGAGCGGCTTCTATCGTAGATAGAGCCGGTGGCTTGGTTTCTGCGCTAGGTCTAGGGACGAATCCTGGCAGTGTTGCTTTAGTTTGGACGATACCAGTTGGGCCGTTTGGCGATGTGACATTTGATCTGGAAACCATGCTTGGAGCATGGATTGGATTCATACGATCCTTTTTGTTATTCGTGCTGTCTTGGCAATTTGTTTTCAGTGAATTGCGAATCTTGAAAGACCTTTTCGACTAATATGGGTGCTCTTTGGACAACATTTACAAATTGGTTAGACGGGCTTATTGGCCCCTTTTTGACGGCAGCATGGAAAGGGATCAAGGCGGCGATTGCGATTGCTACCTTTGCACTGACTTTCGTTTACATGATCATTGAGAGCATTGATGTGGGAGAGGCTTTCGAGAATGTGGCGACGACCATGGATAATGCTACGGCGTTACTATCCGTCTTGCCGATTAGTGAAACAATTTCTCAATTGAACAGGCTTTTCCCACTGAATGAGTTCCTTGTTTTTATCAGTATCCTTTTAGGAACTCAGGTTCTTGTATTGGGTTTGAAGTTTTTGAAATGGCTCGTTGATATCTTATTTAAGATCATCATCGTTATCGTTCAGGTAGTCGCGAAAATTATATAACTATTTGTTATGTCGTTTAGTCTCTACACAGGACTCATGGGAGGCGGCAAATCATATGCAGCCGTTGAAGTGGCTTTAAAAGCAGCCAAGGAAGGGGCTTTAGTTCACACGAATTTACCCTTGGTGCAGGAAGCCTGGGAAGAGTTAGGGCTATGGGATAAAATAGTCATTCTTCCGCGTGAGCCATCACGCTGGATCTCATTTAAGAAACAGGAGATTGACGGAGAAATGACCGACGTTCCTAGTTCTGACTGCATCACAGGAGGTGCAGAAGGTCGTGAAAATCTCGTCATTTTCGATGAGGCTTCAATTGTCTTCAGAACAAAGGATCAGCTGAAAAACAAGGACAGGCATCAGCCTGTGTTTGACTTGGTCGCGCTCTCTCGTCACGTCGGTCTAGAAATCTTCTTCATTGCGCAGCATGAAGACAACATCTCGGCCGATCTTCGCAAGCTTGCTCAGTTTAGAACGAAGTGCATCAAGGCATCCGAAATCCCCATGATTGGCCCTTTTGCGGCTAGGTTCTTCGGGGACTTTAAGAGGGTGGTTTATAAAGGCATGGGGCGAGACCCCTTTATGTCCTCTTGGCATCGTTTCAATGCTTCCATCGGTAAGCTGTACAAGACTCACGGGATGGCTGATTCAGTCGCCATGCGTGTTGATGCCACCAGGAAGACGAAGGGCATGGATACCAGCAAGAAAAAAGGTCTTCTAATCTTTGTTGGCGGTCCCCTGCTCTGCTTGCTGCTTTTGGGTGGGGCGATGTGGAAAGCCAAACACGATCTGTTCGACAAGCCCAAGGCTGAGGCCCTAGCAAAAGAGGGCAAGTTGAAGGCAGATAAGAAGGAAGGCGCAGCCGGTGCTGAATCTCACGACAAGACACCCACGAAAACAAAAGGCGGCTGGCGGGTTATGGAGTGGGACGCAGAAGACGAGCTGGTGTTGGGTGCGAAGATCTCCACCAGTCGCGGTGTTACCGTTTACACACGAGGCGGAACGTCGCTCTCAGTGGGAGGCTATTATCTTGGTGAGCCTATTACCGAATACGTTACCTGGGGCGGCTGGTATTATTTCAAGACCATCTTCGGCCGCCTGATTGTTGTCCGGCCTCTGAATGCGTCAGAACGCAAGGAGTTGCCCCCTGTGACGGTGCAGGGCCAGCCATCACAACAAGGCAATCAGCCACAAGCAACCCCCATGACGCCCATTACTGAGGGTCTGAACCATCTCACCGACAAAATCCGCGGCACATGAATTTCCTATTCTTTTGTTTAAGCATGACCTTTGGGTCATTTGCCCTTTATTGGACAGTGCTTTCCTTGGTGAGCATTTCCGCTCGTCTCCTGCACACAGCGATTTCTGACCGCGATGATTGATAACTTGTTAGGCGCTGCCCAACTATTCGCCATTGTCGGCAGTGTTCGCTTGCTCGTCTGGCTGGTCAAATACTGGAAAAAGATCCAGTCCGGCAGCCGCTAAATCAAGCATTTGACCTAGTTGGAAGTCTTGTTTATGGTAATTATAAGCATGTACGACCAAGAAGCAAACAACGCCGTTGCCGAAGAACTCCGGAAGATCCACACGACATTCCGTAGATTCGTTGTCTATATCGTTTTTATCACCATGTTGCCCTTCGTTGGGGTGTTGTATGTGGCTCATGAATTCAGAGAGCTAGACCGCCGAATGAAGGCTGAATTTGACCAGGAACTCTCTCAGAGGCTCAGACAGACAAATGACACGCTGAACGAGTCGAATATTGCCCTGCGGCGAAGTCTCGACAAGCTCCTGAATTCCCTGGGCCAGCAAACGGCCGCTAAGCCGCATTCAAGCTACAAGCCACCGAGGTTTCCGGAAGGCACAAAATTCGTTCCAGATCTCACTTCTCCAAATGGTTATAGGGCGGTCAATGAGGGGACACCTGGGAAGAAATGACTACCCAGGCACTTTCTAGCATCCCGAAAATGAGAGTCCCGCGCGGCGCGTCGTCGAAAATTTTGAATCAAGCCATTAGTTAAGATGTCTTAATAAATTGTTTGGTCTAACCAAGAATGATCACGTCAT